>JANWZF010000272.1 GCA_025054905.1 Tepidimonas sp. | reverse complement strand
CGGTTCAAGATTCACCGGCTGGCGCGCTTTGGCCAGCGCTACGCGGCGCACGAGATTCCCGACCCCTACACGGGCGGGCCGGCCGCGTTCGAGCACGCGCTCGATCTGATCGAGGACGCCGTCGACGGCTGGCTGCACCAGCTGCTGGCCCCGCAACCGCCTCGGACTGTCCTGACCAGCCCATGACGACCGACCCGTCTCCGTCTTCCCCGCGCCCCGGTCCGTTGGCCGGCGTGCGTGTGCTCGAGCTGGGCCAGCTGATCGCCGGACCCTTTGCCGCCCGGGTGCTGGCCGACTTTGGCGCCGACGTCATCAAGATCGAGCCGCCGGGTCAAGGTGATCCGCTGCGCAAATGGCGCCTGCTGCGCGACGGCACCTCGGTGTGGTGGGAAGTGCAGTCGCGCAACAAGCGCTCCGTCTGCGCCGACCTGCGCACGCCGCAGGGGCAGGAACTGGTGCGGCGGCTGGCGACCGAAGCCGACGTGCTGATCGAAAACTTCAAGCCCGGCACGCTGGAGGGCTGGGGGCTGGGGTGGGACGCGCTGCATGCGCTCAACCCTCGGCTGATCATGCTGCGCGTCTCGGGCTACGGACAGACGGGCCCCTACGCGCACAAGCCAGGCTTTGCCATCCTCGGCGAAGCGATGGGGGGTCTGCGCTACCTGACCGGCGAACCTGGGCGCGTGCCGGTGCGCTGTGGTGTCTCGATCGGCGACTCGATCGCCGCGCTGCACGGCGTCATCGGCGTGCTGCTGGCGCTGTACCACCGCGATGCGCGCGGCGGCCAGGGCCAGATGGTCGATGTGGCGCTGTACGAGAGCGTGTTCAACCTGATGGAAAGCCTGCTGCCGGAATACGACGCCTTCGGCGTGGTGCGCCAGCGCGCCGGCAGCGCGCTGCCAGGCATCGCCCCGTCCAATGCCTACCGCTGCCGCCCCACGGCCCAGGACGCCGAACCCTATGTGCTGATCGGCGGCAACGGGGATGGCATTTTTCGGCGCTTGATGCAGGCCATCGGCCGGCCAGACCTGGCCCACGACCCGCAGCTGGCCCATAACGACGGTCGCGCGCAGCGCGCCGCCGAGCTGGACGCCGCCATCGAGGCCTGGACCCAGCAACGCACCGTCGACGACGTGATCGCCGTGCTGGAAGCCGCCGACGTCCCGGTCGGGCGCATCTACACCGCAGCCGACATCGCCCACGATCCGCACTACGCGGCACGTGGCATGGTGGTGGCCAGCACCGATCGCGCCGGCCGGCCGCTGAAGGTGCCGGGCGTGGTGCCCAAGCTGAGCGCCACCCCGGGCAGCCTGCGCACACCGGCGCCGCACCTGGATGAGCACGGCACCCAGGTGGCGCGCGATGGCTGGGCTACGACCTGAGCCGCGGCGCACCTGCGCGGCCACCACGACCGAGGGAGGAAACCCATGATGACCTTGGCCACCGATCCACCGCCCACGGCCACCGGATCCGGGCAGGCGTTCGTACTGCCGCAGCAGCGGGCGGCCTGGCAGCGCCTGCTGGCGCTGGCCGCCGCGCAACCTCACCTGCGCCAGCGGCTGGCCCACCCGGACCCGGCCCGCGCGCAGACGCTGCGCTGGGAGGCCGCCGGGCTGGTGCTGGACGCCACCCACCAGGCGCTGGGTCGACCCGAATGGGAGGCGCTGCTGGCGCTGGCCGCCGAATCGCGCGTGGCCGAGCAGGCCGAGGCGCTGCGCCGCGGCGAACCGGTCAACACCACCGAGGGCCGTGCTGCCCTGCACGTGGCATTGCGCGGCAGCCACTGGGCCGACGCCCCCTGGGGAGCGACGATCAACCGCTGCGTGCAGCGCGAGCTGCAGCGCATGCTGCAACTGGCCGAGGGCGTGCGCGCCGGGGCCTGGACGGGGGCGCGGGGCGAGCCGGTCACCGACGTCGTCAACCTGGGCATCGGCGGCTCCGATCTGGGTCCACGCATGGCGGTGCAGGCGCTGGCCGCGCACGCGCACCCGCAGGTCCGGGTGCACTTCGTCTCCAACCCCGATGCGTGGGCGCTGTACGACACGCTACGCCGCCTGACACCGGCGCGCACCCTGTTCGTCGTGCAAAGCAAGTCCTTCACCACCGCCGAGACGCAACGGCTGGCCGACAGCGCGCGGCGCTGGCTGGCCGAGGCCGGCATCGGTGCCGCACAGCAGGCACCGCATTGGGTGGCGGTGACGGCGCAGCCCGAGCGCGCCCTGGCCTGGGGGGTGCCCCGCGAGCAGATTCTGCACATCTGGGACTGGGTCGGGGGTCGTTACTCGCTGTGGAGCGCCATCGGCCTGCCGCTGGCGGTGGCCATCGGACGCGACGGCTTCGAGCAGCTGCTGGCGGGCGCCCATGCGCTGGATCGACACACCTGGGAGGCGCCCGCGGCGCGCAACCTGCCCCTGGCGCTGGCGCTGCTGGGAGTGTGGAACCGCAACTTTCGCGCCTGCCCGACGCATCTGCTGGCCGTCTACAGCTGGCGGCTGGGCGAGTTTGCCCGCCACGTGCAGCAGCTCGACATGGAATCCAATGGCAAGCGCACGCACCTGGACGGCCGCCCCGTCAGCGTCGACACCGGCCCCATCGTGTGGGGAGGGCAGGGATTGGATGCCCAGCACGCCTATTTTCAGCTGCTGCACCAGGGCACGCACCGGGTGGCGGTGGACTTCATCGGCGTGTGCGAGGATGACACCCCGCTGCCACAGGCCGCCGAGCACCTGCGCCTGGTGCACAGCAACCTGCGCGCGCAGGCGCGGGCGCTGGCCGTCGGACGTGACGCGGCCGCCACCGCGGCCGCCCTGCGCGCGCAAGGGCTGCCGGAAGCGGACGTGCAGCGCCTGACGCCGCACTGCACCTATCCGGGCGACACCGCCAGCAACCTGCTGTGGCTGCCGCGTCTGGATCCGTACCATCTCGGCGCGCTGGTGGCGGCCTACGAGCACAAGGTGTTCTACCAGGCCGCCCTGTGGGGCATCCAGCCGTTCGATCAGTGGGGTGTGGAGCTGGGCAAGACCCTGGCACGCACGATGGACAATAGCGCCTGTCCGCCCTAGCCTGACCCATCCCAGCCATGGCCATGACCGCTTCCGCCGAGCCTGCCGCCCCATCCCGTCTGCCCGCCAAGGATCAGCCACTGGCCGACGATATCCGGCTGTTGGGACGGATGCTGGGTGACGTCATCCGGGAGCACGAGGGCGCGGCCACATTCGAGTTGATCGAGCGCATCCGCCAGTTGTCGGTGGCGTATCGACGGCACGCCGATGCGCGCGCCAAGCGCGAGCTGCAAACGCTGCTGCAGGGCCTGTCCGATGCCCAGGCCGTCAGCGTCATCCGCGCCTTCACGTACTTCAGCCACCTGGCCAATCTGGCCGAAGACCGCCATCACGTGCGGCGGCGCGAGGTGCACGAGCGCGCCGGGGACGTGCAGCCCGGCAGCCTGGCGCACACCTGCCAGCGGCTGCAGCGGCGCGGCGTGCACAACGAGCAGATCGCCCAGGCGCTGCAGCACGCCTACCTGTCGCCGGTGCTGACCGCGCACCCCACCGAAGTGCAACGCAAAAGCATCCGCGACGCCGAAGCCGCCATCGCCGAGCTGCTGCGCGAGCGCGACGCCATCCGCGCCCGCGCCGCTGCGGCCGGCCCACGGCGCGGCGACCGCGTGCTCCAGCGCGAGCTGGCCGCCAACGAGGCGGCTCTGCGCGCGCGCATCACGCAGCTGTGGCACACCCGGCTGCTGCGCTTTTCGCGCCTGACCGTGGCCGACGAAATCGGCAACACGCTGGCCTACTTCGAGCGCACGTTCGTGCCTGAGGTGCCGCGCCTGTACGCCGAGCTCGAAGCGGCGCTGCCAGGGGTGGCGGTGCCGCCATTCCTGCGCCTGGGCCAATGGACCGGGGGCGATCGTGACGGCAACCCGAACGTGGACGCCGGCACGCTGGAGCTGGCCCTGCAACGCCAGGCCGACCTGATCCTGCGCCACTATCTGCGCGAAGTGCATGCGCTGGGGGCCGAGCTGTCGCTGTCGGCGATGCTGCTGCCGCCACCTGAGCCGCTGCAGCGCCTGGCGGCGGCCTCGCCGGACCGCAACGCCCACCGCGAAGACGAACCCTACCGGCGCGCGCTGATCGGCATCTACGCGCGGCTGGCCGCCACACTGCGGGAGCTTACCGGCGGCGAGGCAGCACGCCACGCCGTGGCGCCCCAGGACCCCTACCCTGCGGCCGACGCCTTCATCGCCGACCTGCGCGTGCTGGATGAAGCCCTGCGTGCCCAGGGCTGCGCGGCGCTGGCCGAGCCGCGGCTGCGTCCACTGCTGCGCGCCGCCGAGGTGTTCGGCTTTCACCTGGCCACGCTGGACCTGCGCCAAAGCAGCGACCAGCACGAACAGGCGGTGGCCGAGCTGCTGGCTGCCGCCGGGCTGCAGCCGGATTACCGCGGACTGTCCGAAGACGACAAGCGCCGCGTGCTGCAGGCCGCGCTGGCCGACCCGCGCCCGCTGCGCATCCCCGAGCGGGCCTACTCCGCGGTCACCGAACGCGAGCTGGCGGTGCTGGCCGCCGCGCGGCGCGCCCGCCAGCGCTTCGGTGCGGCGGCCATCCGCCACGCCATCATCAGCCACACCGAAGCGGTCAGCGATCTGCTGGAGGTGCTGCTGCTGCAAAAGGAAGTCGGCCTGCTGCACGGCACCTGGGGCCACGATGCGCGCGCCGAGCTGATCGTCGTGCCGCTGTTTGAAACCATCGAGGATTTGCGCCAGGCCCCCGCCATCATGGCCGAGTACTACGGCATCGAGGCTGTGGCGCGGCTGGTGGCCCACGGCGGGCCGCTGGAGTACGGCGAGCAAGACATCATGCTCGGTTACTCCGACAGCAACAAAGACGGCGGCATCGTCACCAGCAACTGGTGCCTGTACCAGGCCGAAGTGGCGCTGGCCGCGCTGTTTGACCGGCTGGCCACGACGCTGCCACGGCCGGTGCGCATGCGACTGTTTCACGGACGCGGCGGCACCGTCGGCCGCGGCGGCGGGCCCAGCTACGAGGCGATCCTGGCGCAGCCTGCGGGCACCGTGCGCGGCCAGCTGCGGCTGACCGAGCAGGGCGAAGTGATCGCCTCCAAGTACGGCCACCCGGACATCGGCCGGCGCAACCTCGAGACCCTGGTGGCCGCCACGCTGGAAGCCACGTTGCTGCCTCCGCGCCGGCCGGTGCCGCGGCGTTATCTGCAGGCCGCCGAGGCCCTGTCGCGCGCCAGCATGGCCGCTTACCGTGCGCTGGTGTACGAGACCCCGGGCTTTGCCGACTACTTTTTCGCCGCCACGCCGATCCGCGAAATCGCCGAGCTCAACATCGGCTCGCGCCCGGCCTCTCGCAGCGGCACGCAGCGCATCGACGACCTGCGCGCCATTCCCTGGAGCTTCAGCTGGGGGCAATGCCGCCTGACGCTGCCGGGCTGGTACGGGCTGGGCAGCGGGGTGGAGGCGCTGCAGCGCGAGCTCGGCTCCGAGGCCGCGCTGGCCTTGCTGCGTGAAATGCATCAGCGCTGGCCCTTTTTTGCCACGCTGCTAAGCAACATCGACATGGTGCTGGCCAAAAGCGACCTCGCCCTGGGCGCGCTGTATGCGCAACTGGTGGACGACCGCGCCCTGCGCCGGCGCATCTTGGGCGCCATCGAGGCCGAATGGCACCGCACGCAGGCGGCGCTGCAGGCCATCACCGGGCAGGCGCAGCGGCTGGCCAACAACCCCGCACTGGCGCGCTCGATCGCCCATCGCTTTCCGTACATCGACCCGCTGCACCACCTGCAGGTCGAGCTGATCCGGCGCTACCGCGCCGGCAACCGCGAGGAAAAGGTCAAGCGCGGCATCCACCTGTCGATCAACGGCATCGCCGCCGGCCTGCGCAACACCGGCTGACCCCCAGCACCATGGCCACTGCTGCTCCCCCCCATCGCTCACGGCCCATCGACCCACCGGCCCGCGCCCGGTTGCGTGACGGTGGCCGCCACGACGGGCAGGCGAGGCCGCCCGCGCCCGATCATCGGGCGGCAGCCGACGCGCAGCCACCCCGCGGAACCGTCGGAGACTGAACCATGCTCGAACGCATCCAAGCCTGTCTGCCTTCGCTGCCCGCCGCCGAGCAGCGCGTCGCGCGCCTGGTGCTGGAGGATCCGCGCCGCTTCGCGCAGCTGCCGGTGGGAGAGCTGGCGGCGCTGGCCGGGGTCAGCAAACCCACCGTGCTGCGTTTTTGCCGCAGCCTCGGTTACGAGGGCTTGACCGATTTCAAGCTCAAACTCGCCGGCACGGTCAGCGAAGGGGTGCCTTACATCCACCGCAGTGTCGACGAAAGCGACGACGTGCCCGAGGTGGCCGTCAAGGTCATCGACAACACGGTGGCCGCGCTGCTCAAATTCCGCAACGAGCTGTCGCCCGCCACGCTGCGACAGGCGGTCGATGCGCTGGAACAGGCCTGGCGCGGCCGCCACCGCATCGAGCTCTACGGCGTGGGCAACTCGGGCGTGGTGGCGCTGGACGCGCAGCACAAGCTGTTTCGCCTCGGGGTCAACTGCCGTGCGTTTGCCGACGGACATCTGCAGGTGATGAGCGCGGCGCTGCTCAAACCGGGCGACGTGGCGCTGGTGTTTTCCAATTCGGGGCGTACACGCGACCTGATCGACGCCACCGACGTGGCACGCAAAAATGGCGCCACCACGATCGCCGTGACACGCACACGCAGCCCGCTGGCCCTGACCGCGGACATCCACTTGGCGGCCGACCACGCCGAGCGCTACGACCAGGACATGCCGATGCTGTCGCGCCTGGTGCATCTGGTGCTGGTCGACATTCTCGTCACCGCGCTGGCGCTGCGCATGGGCGCGGCCCAAGTTCAGCCGCTGCTCAAGGCCGTCAAAACCCAAATCAGCAGCAAACGCTATGCCTGACATGCCCCCCCTGCCCCCGCGCATCGCCCCCGACCTGAAGCTGGCCTTCATCGGTGGCGGCAACATGGCCACCGCGCTGATCGGCGCGCTGGTGCGCGCCGGTCACCCCGGCGCCCACATCACCGTGGTCGACCCCGATGAAGCCCCCCGCGCGCGTCTGCAGCGCGACTGGGGTGTCGTCACGCTGGCCGCTCCCAGCGAGCAGCTACGTGCCGCCCAGATGGTGGTCTGGGCGGTCAAGCCGCAGCAGTTCCGCGACGCCGCCCAGGCGGCTGCGCCGTGGATCGGTCAGGCGCTGCAGCTCAGCGTGGCCGCCGGCATTCGCTGCGCCAGCATCGCGGCCTGGACCCAGGCCGCACGCATCGTGCGCGCCATGCCCAACACCCCAGCCCTCATTGGCCAGGGCATGACCGGCCTGTACGCCACGGCGCAGGCCCACGACGCCGACCGTACGCTGGCCGATGCCGTGCTGGCCCTGACCGGCGAGCGTTTGTGGGTCGAGGACGAGGCCCTGCTCGATGCGGTAACGGCGCTGTCGGGTTCCGGCCCCGCTTACGTGTTTTATGTTCTGGAAGCGATGCGCGAAGCCGGCTGCGCCATGGGCCTGACAAGCGAGCAGGCCCTGCGGCTGGCCATTGGCACGTTGGCCGGCGCCGCGCAGCTGGCGCGCGAGGCAGGCGAGCCGCCTGAGGTGCTGCGCGCGCGCGTCACATCCAAGGGTGGCACCACCGCCGCGGCGCTGGACGTGCTGCAGGCGCGCGGCGTGCAGGATGCGTTTGTCGCCGCCCTGCAGGCCGCGCGCCGGCGCGCCGCCGAGTTGGCCGACCTCTACGGTGCCGCCTGAGCGGCCGCCTGTTGGGGTCGCCGCTCAGGCACCCAGCGCCAGCTGCAGCGCCAGACCGGCAAACAGCGCCGCACCAAGCCAGTGGTTGACCCGAAACGCGGCAAAGCACCCTTGCCGCGAGCGTGTGCGGATCAACCGGGCGTGCCACACCACCTGCAGGGCGGCCGCCACCACCCCGGCGGCAAACCAAGGCCCGCCCGCGTGCGGCCACACCAGCGCCGTCCACGACACCAGGTGCAGCGCATAGAACAACAGCACCGCAGGCACATCCCAGCGGCCCAGCGTGATGGCCGAGGTGCGGATCCCGATGCGCAGGTCGTCGTCGCGGTCGACCATCGCGTACTCGGTGTCGTAGGCCAGCACCCAGAACAGGTTGGAGACGAGCAGCCCCCAGGCCAGCGGTGGCACCTCTCCGCGCACGGCGGCAAACGCCATCGGGATGCCAAAGCTGAAGGCCACCCCGAGCACCGCCTGCGGCATCGCGAAAAACCGCTTCGTGTAAGGATAAAACACCGCCACCGCCAAGGCCGCCAGCGACCACGCCACCGCCGCCGGCTGGGTGGTCAGCACCAGCCCGAAGGCCACCAGCGCCAGCACCGCGCCAACCAGCAGCGCCTCGCGCACGCTCAGCCGCCCGCTGGTCACCGGCCGCTGCGCGGTGCGCTGGACGTGACGGTCGAACTCGCGGTCGGCCACATCGTTGATGCAGCAGCCGGCACTGCGCATCAGCACGGTGCCGGCCACGAACACCAGCAGCAGATGCCAGCCCGGCCAGCCCCCGGCGGCCAACCACAGCCCCGACAGAGTCGGCCACAGCAAAAGCAGCCAGCCCGCCGGCCGGTCCCAGCGGATCAGATCCAGGTACAGCGCCAGACGCGTGCGCCACGATCGCGCAACATCAAGCCAAACGGCAGCCATCGTCAGTCAGGTCAAACGTTTGCAGCCGGGCAGCTCGCACGCGTAGACCGCATTGCGCAGCGCGGCGATCGCCTCGTACCGGGTAAAGCTGCGGCGCCACACCAGCACCACGCGGCGGGTCGGCGGCTCACCGGCCAGCGGCAGGTAACGCACATACGCCTGCACGCCATCGGCAGCCACCGTACCGTCGCGCTCACCGGGCAGGGCCCCCTTGGGCACCGACAGCCGCGGCACCAGCGTCACGCCCATGCCGGCGGCCACCATGTGCTTGATGGTCTCCAGCGACGAGCCCTCAAAGCTCTTCTGGATGCCTTCGGCATTGTCGGAAAAGCGCGCAAACTCCGGGCACACCTGCAACACGTGGTCGCGAAAGCAGTGCCCGTTGCCCAGCAGCAGCATCGTCTCGCGCTTGAGCTCCTCCACCGTGACGCTGTCGCGTTGCGCCAACGGGTGGTCGCGCGGCACCACCGCCACAAACGGCTCGTCGTACAACGGTGCCACCGCCAGGTTGGCGTCCGGAAACGGCTCGGCCAGGATCGCCGCATCGATTTCGCCCAGGCGCAGCTGCTCCAGCAGCTTGGCGGTGAAATTTTCCTGCAGGATCAGCGGCATCTGGCGTGCCCGCTCGATCACCTGCCGCACCAGGTCAGGCAGCAGGTACGGCGCGATCGTGTAGATCAGGCCCAGCCGCAGCGGTCCGGCCAAGGGGTCCTTGCCACGCTTGGCGATTTCCTTGATCGCCGCGGCCTGCTCCAGCACCACCTGCGCCTGGCGCACGATCTCCTCGCCCAGCGGGGTTACGGAGACCTCCGCCGCGCTGCGCTCGAAGATCTTGACCTCCAGCTCCTCTTCCAGCTTTTTGATCGCCACCGACAGCGTCGGCTGCGACACGAAGCAGGCCTCGGCCGCGCGGCCGAAATGCCGCTCGCGCGCCACCGCGACGATGTATTTGAGTTCGGTCAGGGTCATCGTGGACAGCCTCTTGCAGGCCCGGCATTATCGGCTCAAGCTTTCAGATAGTCCACGCACGCGCCCAGCCAGCGCTGCACGTGCTGGCGCGCGCGCTGGGGATCGTCGCGCCACAGCCGCGGCGCCCAGCGCTGCGCCCACGCCAGCAACGGCTCGTCGACGAGCAGGTCGGCAAAGCGCAGCAGCGGCGCGCCCGACTGGCGCGCGCCCAGATAGTCGCCCGGGCCACGGATGGCCAGGTCGCGTTGTGCGATCTCAAAGCCATCGTGCGTCTCCACCATCGCACGCAACCGCTGGCGCGCGGCCTCATTCAGACGCCCGTCCTCTGCCGGGCTGTACAGCAGCACGCACACCGAAGCCTGGGTGCCGCGCCCAACCCGGCCGCGCAGCTGGTGCAGCTGGCTCAGGCCAAAACGTTCGGCGTGCTCGATGACCATCAACGACGCGTTGGGCACGTCGACCCCGACCTCGATGACCGTGGTGGCCACCAGCACCGCCATCTGCCCGGCGGCAAACGCCCCCATGATGGCCCTTTTGTCGGCCGTCGGCAGACGCGCGTGCAGCAGCCCGACCTGCACCGGACGACCGTCCGGGCCGCAGACGCCCTGCAGGGCCAACTGCAGCTCGGCGTGGGTGGCGGTGGCCGCACGCAAATCGAGCGCCTCGCTGTCGTCCACCAGCGGGCATACCCAGTAGGCTTGACGCCCCTGGGCCACCTGTTGGCGGATGCGCTCGATGACCTGCGGGCGGCGTGCGTGGCTGAGCAGCTTGGTCACCACGGGGGTGCGGCCGGGCGGCAGTTCATCGAGGGTGGAGACGTCCAAGTCGCCCAACGCCGCCATCGCCAGCGTGCGTGGAATGGGCGTGGCGCTCATCATCAGCAGATGCGGCTCCAGCGCCTGCGGTTCGACGCGTTTGCCGCGCAGCGCCAGGCGCTGCGCGACGCCAAAGCGATGCTGCTCGTCCACGATCGCCAGCCCCAGGCGCGCGAAGCGGACCTGCTGCTGAATCACCGCATGCGTGCCCACCACCAGCGCGGCCCGGCCGTCGGCCACCGCCGCCAGGGCGGCGCGGCGCTGGGTGCCGCTGTGGCCACCGCTGAGCCAGACCACCTCGCGCCCCAGCGGCTGCAGCAGCGGCTGCAACCACTGCACCAGCTTGCCAAAATGCTGCTCGGCCAAAAGCTCGGTGGGGGCCATCAGCGCACACTGCCAACCCGCGTCGATGGCCACCGCTGCGGCCAGCGCCGCCACCACCGTCTTGCCACTGCCCACGTCCCCCTGCAGCAGGCGGTGCATCGGCTGCGGGCGCGCCAGATCGGCCGCGATATCCTGCCAGGCCCGCTGCTGCGCGGCGGTCAGCGCAAACGGCAGCACCTGCAACAGACGTTGCGGCAGCCCGCCGGGCCGCGCCTGCAACGGTGCGGCACGCAGCTGCGCGCGCGCCTGGCGAGCCTGCCACTGGGCCAGCTGTTGCGCCAACAGCTCCTCCGCCTTCAGACGCAGCCAGGCCGGATGGCTGCGATCCAGCAGCGCCTGCACCGGTGTGCCGGCCGGAGGCTGGTGCAGCAACTGCAACGCCTCGCGCAGCGTCCAGGGTCGCCCCTGCGCGCCCGGCAGCTCCGCCAGCGCCTCGGGGGCGATCGTCTCTTCCCAGGTCATGCGCTGCAGCGCGCGCGCAATCGCCGCGCGCAGGTAGGCCTGCGGCAGACCTGCGGTGGTGGGATAGACCGGTGTCAGGCCAGCGGGCAGCGGCGCCTCGGGCGCCAGCAGACGCGGATGCACCATGCTCCAGCCAGCCCATCCCCCGCGCAGCTCACCGAAGGCGCGCACCCGCGCCCCCGGCGCCAGCAGGCGACGCTGCGCCGGATAGAACGTAAAAAAGCGCAGCGTCACCCGCGCCCCGCTCTCGTCGGCCAGCAGCGCCACCAGCTGGCGCCGCCCGCGCGTGTGCACCTCACTGTGCAGCACGGTGCCCTCCACCAGCACCTCGTCGCCGTCGCGCGCCTGGGCCAGCGGCGTCACGCGGGTGTAATCCTCGTAACGCAGCGGCAGGTGCAGCACCAGGTCCTGCGGCCGGCGCAGCCCCAGCCGCTGCAGCGCCTGCTGGGGCCCGCGGGCACGTGCGGAGGTCCCGGCGGTGGTTTCGAGCGGGGCGGGAACGGCAGCGCGGCGCGGCATGGCGGCGATGCTACATCGCCGCCCCGGCGTCATCGACAGACCGCCCATCCCCCCTTAAGATGGGGCTATCCCGCTGGAGCCCATCCGCCACGGTGCAGCCATGATGACGTTTGACCCGCCCGAAGCGCCGCCCCCCGCGGCTGAGGTTGACTTTGACACCCTCTTCGAGCTGGCCCCGGTGTCGCTGTGGCTGGAAGATTTCAGTGCCCTGCGCGCGCTGTTCGAGCGCTGGCGCGCCGAGGGCGTGACCGACCTGGCGGCCCATCTGGCCGACGCACCTGAACGCATCGAGCAGTGCCTGCGCTGTCTGCGCGTGCTGCGCGTCAACCAGCGCACGCTCAGCCTGTTCAAGGCCCGCGACCACGCGAGCCTGCTCGATGGACTGGGCCGTATTTTTAGCGGGGATATGCGCGCCAACGCCGTGCGTGAGTGGCAGGCGCTGTGGGACGGCGCCACCCTGGTGGAAAACCAGACGGTCAATTACGCGCTGGATGGCACGCGGCTGGACGTGCTGGTGCGCCTGCGCATTTTGCCCGGCCACGAATCGACCTGGCAGCGCGTGCTGGTGTCGCTGGAAGACCTGACCGCACGGGTGCAGGCCGAGGCCCAGCTGGCCGCCAGCGAACGCTACGCGCGCGATCTGTTCGAGCGCTCGCCCGTGTCGCTGTGGGTGGAGGATTTCTCGGCAGTCAAGGCGCTGCTGGACGAAGTGCGCGCCAGCGGCATCGTCGATTTCGCCACGTTCCTGAAGGTGCACCCGGAATTCGTGACGCGCTGCATGCAGGAAATTCGCGTCATCGACGTCAACCGTCATACCCTGCGCCTGTTTGGCGCACCCGACAAGCGCACGCTGCTGGGCCAGCTGCACCGGATGTTTCGCGACGAGATGCAGGACTCCTTCGCCGAGCAGCTGCGCGAGCTGTGGGCCGGCCAGACCACCTACGAACGCGAGGTCGTCAACTACACCCTCCACGACGACAAGCTGCACCTGCACATGCAGTTCGCCATCCTCGAAGACCATCGCGAGCACTGGGATCTGGTGCTGGTCTCGTTGGTGGACATCACTGCACGCAAAAAGGCCGAAGCCTATCTGGAGTACCTTGGCAAGCACGACGTGCTGACCCGGTTGCGCAACCGCGCTTACTTCAACGAGGAGCTGGCCCGCCTGAACCGCCGCGGCCCGTGGCCGGTGGCGGTGCTGGCGGTGGACGTCAACGGGCTGAAGCTGGCCAACGATGACCTGGGCCACGCCGCCGGCGACGCCCTGCTGCGCCGCGCCGGCGAAGTGCTGGGCAAGGCAGTGGAGCCCCCTGGGGTGGCCGCGCGCATCGGCGGCGACGAATTTGTCGTGCTGCTGCCGGGCTGCGGCGAGGACGAGGCGCGCGCTGCGCAGCAACAAATCATGCAGGTGCTGGAGCTCAACAACCAGTTCTATCCGGGCCGCCCACTGTCGCTGTCGATGGGGCTGGCGGTGTGCCAGGCCGGCGAATCGTTGGAGGCCACGCTGCAAACCGCCGACCGTGCCATGTACACCGACAAGGCCCGCTACTACGAGCAGCATCCCCCGGCGCGGCGCCGCACCGACCGCCCCACCTGAGCGCCTGCGCCTGGTGCGGTTTAGGCGCGCGCGGGCTGCCTTGGCTCGGTCGCGGTCCACTCGATGCGGTCGCGTCCCGCCCGCTTGGCACGGTACAGCGCCGCATCGGCCCTGGCCAAACAGGCCGGCCAAGGCTCTCCGCAGGCATGCTCCGCCACCCCGACCGAAAACGTCACCGGCTGCTCGTCACCCGTGCGCAGCTGCGCCGCCACCGCGGCCCGCAAGCGCTGCAGCAGAACCTCGGTGGTCTGCCGCTGGCCATGCGGCAGCCACAGCACGAATTCCTCGCCGCCGAGCCGGTACAGCCGGTCGGTCTTGCGCAGCACGGCCTGCGCCACGGCGGCAAATCCGCGCAACACCGCATCCCCGCCGTCGTGGCCGAGGCGGTCGTTGATCGCCTTGAAGTGGTCCAGATCCAGCACCGCCAACACACCCAAACTTTGTCCCTTGGCGGCGGCCTGCGCCAACTCCAGCTCCAGCAACCGGCGGTTGCCGACCCCGGTCAGCGCATCCAGCAAGCTCAGCGCGCGCCAGCCGGTGATGTGGCGCTGCGCCTGCTGCGCCACGACGTAGCCCAGCAGCGCCGTCAGCATGGCGGTGAACACGAAGAACGGCAGCCCCTCGGTGCCGCCCAGCTCTTGCCACGACAGGCTGGCCGCTCCCCCGACCGCCACCACCCCGAGCAGCACCGCGGGCAGCGGCGGCACCAAGAAAAACAACATCAGCACTCCCGGATAGGTCCAGAACAGTGCGGCAAAACGCGCCGCCAGACCGATGGCCCAGATACCGCCGACGATGGCCAACGCCACCACCCACCCCGGCCCGCGCGTGTCGCCGGTGCGCCAGGCATAGCCGGCCGCGCCGCTCAGCAGCACCGACAGCACCAGATCGTTGCCCATGGCCACCCAGTTGCCCTGCCAGGCTCGGTAGACGGCAAACGGCAGCAGCCACACCACCGCCACCAGCACCCCCAAGACCAGCACACCTAGCGTGTAGTCGGCGCTGATGCGCGCCCACAGCCCCGCCCAGCCGCTGTGGACAACGGCACCGTCACGGGCCGTCAGCGGCATCGGGGGGCGGGAAAAAGCAACCATCGCCGGGCTTGGGGTCAACGAACGTTCGTTTGGATCCGGATCGTACCGGAGCCCCGATTTCTTTGCACGCCCTCGGCAGCCCGCGCGGGAAACCCTCATCGACGGCCCTCGCATCCCGCCGTGGAACAATATG
>JANWZF010000259.1 GCA_025054905.1 Tepidimonas sp. | reverse complement strand
TTCTTCGAGGAAGACAACGGCGAGCTGCACGTGCGCTCGGACTTCCTGATCGACGACGAAGACGAGCCGCGGCACGTGCGGGTGGCCTTCATCCTCAACGACCGCAATCCGCAGCTCAAGAGCCACGGCGTGCTGTTTTCGATCCACGACGAGGATCTGCCCGTCTTTCGCCTGCTGCGGCTGCGCGCGCGGCGCATGCCCGGCCTGATCGACGACGCCAAGGACGTGCTGCTGGCGCTGTTCGACACCGACGTCGAATACTGCGCCGACATCCTGGAAGGCGTGCACGACGAGCTGGAATCGATCAGCGCGCAGGTGCTGTCGGGCCAGCTGACCGACGACACCGCGCAGCAGGTGCTGGCGGCCATCGCCCGCCACGAAGACCTCTCCGGCCGCATCCGGCGCGACATGATGGACACGCGCCGCGCGATCAGCTTTTTGATGCGCATGCGGCTGCTGTCGGCCGAGCAGTTCGAGGACGCGCGCCAGATCCTGCGCGACATCGACTCGCTGGAAGGTCACACCTCGTTTCTGTTCGACAAGATCAACTTCCTGATGGATGCCACCATCGGCTTCATCAACATCAATCAGAACAAGATCATCAAGATCTTCTCGGTGGCCAGCGTCGCGTTGCTGCCGCCCACGCTGAGTGCCAGCATCTACGGCATGAACTTCCAGTACATGCCCGAGCTGGAGTGGAAGCTGGGCTACCCGTTTGCGCTGGTGCTGATGATGGCCAGCGCGCTGGTGCCGATGTGGTATTTCCGCCGCCGCGGCTGGCTGCGCTAAAAAACCGCGCCTGCTACAGCAAGTTGAGCGCCTTGCGCACGATGCGTGCGCTGTAGTGACGCGCCACGTCGTGCATGAAAGCCTGGAAGTCCACGTGCGCCTCGTCGTCGGCGCGATCCGACAGCGTGCGCACGGCCGCAAACGGCGTGCCGTAATCGGCGCACACCTGTGCCACGGCGGCGCTTTCCATGTCCACCGCCAACGCCTCGGGCAGATCGACGCGCAACGCGGCCGATTCGCTGGCACTGGTGATGAAACGGTCGCCGCTGATGATCAGCCCCTGGTGCACCGTGGGCCGGTGCAGGCCGAAGGCACGCCGCGTCTGCTCGCTGACCAGCTTGGGCAACCAGGTCACCGCATCGCGCGCGGCCTCCACCAGCACCTGCACCAGCACCGCGTCCGCGGCAAAGCGGCTGGTCCCGGTACCGGGCACCTCCCAGCGCGGAAACAGCGGCGCGGCGCTCAAGTCGTGCTGCAGGTAATGCGTGCCCACCACCACATCGCCCACCTCCGCCCCCGGGGCCAACCCTCCGGCCACGCCGGTGAACAGCACGTATTGGGGCGCGAAGCGTTCGTGCAACACCGCAGCGGTGGTGGCCGCGGCCACCTTGCCGATGCCGCACAGCACCGCCACGACCTCGTGCCCCTGCAGATGACCCTGCCAGAACTCCCGCCCAGCGGCCTGCACCTTGCGCTCATCGGGCATCAGGTGCAGGATCTCGGCCAACTCCTCGTGCACGGCGCTGATGACGGCAATGCGGGCCATGGACCAACCAACCTTCAAGTGGATGCAGACGACGAGCGCAATTCTCGCCGCAAAATCTTGCCCACCGGTGTCTTGGGCAGCTCGCTGCGAAACTCGATGACCTTTGGCCGCTTGTAACCGGTCAAATGCGCCGCACAGTATTCGCGGATCTGCTCCTCGGTCAGCGTGGGATCCTTCTTGACCACCACCAGCTTGACCGCCTCGCCCGAGTGCTCATCCGGGATGCCTACCGCGGCGCACTCCAGCACGCCTTCCATCTGCGCCACCACGTCCTCCACCTCGTTGGGATAGACGTTGAAGCCCGACACCAGGATCATGTCCTTCTTGCGGTCCACGATCTTGAAATAGCCGCGCTCGTCCATCACGCCGATGTCGCCGGTGCGGAAGAACCCGTCGGCCGTCATGACCCGCGCGGTCTCCTCCGGGCGCTGCCAGTAGCCCGCCATCACCTGCGGGCCACGCACGGCGATCTCCCCTGGCGTGCCCAGCGGCACCTCGCGCCCCTCATCGTCGATGCACTTCATCTCGGTGCTGGGCAGCGGCACCCCGATCGTGCCGGAAAACTCCTTGGCCGTCACCGGGTTGCAGCTGACCGAGGGGCTGGTCTCGCTCAGTCCGTAGCCCTCGCAGATCGGACAGCCGGTGCGCTGCAGCCAGCGCTTGGCCACCGCCGCCTGCACCGCCATACCGCCGCCCAGCGAGACGCGCAGGTTGCGCCAGTTGACGGTGTCAAACTCCGGGTGGTTCAACAGCGCGTTGAACAGCGTGTTGACCGCCGGGAAGGTGTGAAAGGTGTGCTGGCGCAGCTCCTTGAGCACCGCCGGCAGGTCGCGCGGATTGGGGATCAGGATCGTCTTGCCCCCGGTGCGCATGCCCAGCATCATGTTCACCGTGAAAGCAAAGATGTGGTAAAGCGGCAGCGCGCAGACGGCGGTCGGCTGCTCGCCGGGCGGAATGTGGCGCCGCGCCGGCGCCTCCCAGGCCTGCGACTGCAGCACGTTGGCGATCAGGTTGCGATGCAGCAGCACGGCCCCTTTGCTGACGCCGGTGGTGCCCCCGGTGTACTGCAGCACCGCCACATCGTTGGGGCCCACGTCCGGGCGACGGTAGGTGCCCCGGCGACCCTGCGCCAGCGCCGCGTTGAAGCGCACGGCCTGCGGCAGCTCAAAGGGCGGTACCAGCTTCTTGACGTGGCGCACCACGGCGTTGACGAGCAGCCCCTTCAAGCCCAGCAAATCGCCCATCGCAGCCAGCACCACGTGCTGCACCGACGTGTGCGCGATGCACTGCTGCAGCGTGTGGGCGAAGTTTTCGATGATGACGATGGCGCGTGCGCCGCTGTCCTTGAGCTGATGCTCCAGCTCGCGCGCGGTGTAGAGCGGGTTGACGTTGACCAGCACATAGCCCGCGCGCAAGATGGCGGCCACCGTCACCGGGTACTGGATGCAGTTGGGCATCATCACCGCGATGCGGTCGCCGCGCGCCAGCCCCAGGCCCTGGAAATACGCTGCCAGCGCGCGCGACAGCTCATCGACCTGCGCAAACGTCCATTCGTGGCCCAAAAAGCTGTAAGCCGGGCGCTGCGCAAACTGCGCAAAGCTCTCTTCCATCAGCGCCACCAGCGAGGGGTACGTGCTGGGGTCGATCTCAGCCGGCACGCCTTCCGGATAGGCCTGCAGCCACGGCTTGTCGGCACTGGTCACGGCGCGGGTCTCGGGGCTGGTGTTGCTCATGCGGTCTCCTGCTGCGGGGCAATCGGAATCGGGGCCGCGCACGCCGGCCGGCGCGGCGCAGCGCCCGGCGGACTGACGCCGGGCTGACAGTCCAGACCATTATGGCGCAGGACCACGCCCCCGCGACATCCTCTTAGGGAAAATACGAACGTTCGTTCGTCAATCCAGCCCAACCTCAATCCGCCAGCAGCAGCGCCGGCTCATCGCTGGCCACCACCTGTTGCGCCCACACCCGCAGCTTGCGCGTATCGCTGCGCAGCACCTGCTGCTTGACGGGCAGGATTTGCGTCGGGTGCATCGAAAAGCTGCGCAGACCCAGACCGAGCAGCAGGCGCGTCATCGTCACGTCGCCGGCCATCTCGCCACAGACGCTGACGGGCTTGCCGGCCTCGCGCGCGGCGGCGATCGTGTCGGCCACCAGGCGCAGCACCGCCGGGTGCAGCGGGTCGTACAGGTGCGCCACCGATTCGTCGACGCGATCGATGGCCAGCGCGTACTGGATCAGGTCGTTGGTGCCGATCGAGACGAAGTCGAAGTGGCGCAGGAACATGCGCACCGCCAGCGCGGCGGCCGGCACCTCGATCATCGCCCCCACCCGCACCGGACCGTAGACCTGGCCGCGGCGGTCGAGCTGCTCGCGCGCCTTGGCCAGCATCGCGTGCACCTGCCGCACTTCGCTCAGGTGCGCCACCATCGGGATCAGGATGTTGACCTTGCCGTGCGCAGCCGCACGCAGGATGGCGCGCAGCTGGGTCAGGAACATGGCCGGCTCGGCCAGGCTCCAGCGGATCGCGCGCAAGCCCAGGGCCGGGTTGAGATGGTCGTCGCGCCGGTGGGCATCCAGCGGCTTGTCGGCCCCGACGTCCACCGTGCGGATCGTCACCGGCAGGCCGTGCATCCCTTCCACCGCGCGTCGGTAAGCCTCGTACTGCTCCTCTTCGTCCGGCAGTTGGCCGCCGCGCCCCATGAAAAGAAACTCGGTACGGAACAACCCCACCCCCACCGCCCCCACCGACAGGGCTGGCAGCGTGTCGTCGGGCAGCTCGATGTTGGCCAGCAACTCGACGCGCTGGCCATCCAGTGTGACGGCCGGGGTGTTTTTGATGCGCGCCAGCTTTTCACGCTCGATTTCGCCGGCACGCTGCTTGTAGCCGTACTCGGCCAGCATCATCGGCGATGGATCGACGATGATCACCCCCGCATCGCCATCGACGATGACCAGATCGTCCTGCTGCACCAGCTGGCTGGCGTTGCGCACGCCGACCACCGCCGGAATGTCGAGGCTGCGCGCCACGATGGCGGTGTGGCTGGTGCGTCCACCCACGTCGGTGACAAAGCCGGCAAACACGCCGTGCTTGAAGTGCAGCATGTCCGCCGGCGACAGGTCGTGGGCCACCAGCACCAGCGGCTCGCCATCGGCCTGGGGGGCGGGGGCGGCGGCCGCCACCGGTGAGGGCGCACCGCGCAGCGCACGCAGCAGGCGCTCGACCACCTGCTCCAGATCCGCGCGGCGTTCGCGCAGATAGGGGTCTTCCATCTCGTCGAACTGGCGTGCCACGATCTCCAGCTGCGCCGTCAACGCCCACTCCGCGTTGTAGTGGCGCTCGGTGACCCAGTGCTTGACCCCATCTTGCAGCTGCTCATCCTGCAGCAGCATCAGGTGCACCTCCAGCAGCGCGGCCAGTTCGGCATGCGCGTCCACCCCATCGTGCGCCAGGCCATGGCGCAGCCGCTCGATTTCCTCCACCACCACGTCGCGCGCGCGGCGCAGGCGCCCCAGCTCCTCGCCAACCTGCTGCGGGGTGATGAAGTAGTGCGCCACATCCACGCGGCTGGCCGCGGCCAGCACCGCGCGGCCGATGGCCACCCCGCGCGAAACCGCCTGTCCGTGCAGCGCAAAGGTCATTGCCCCTCTCCGAACTTGTCGTCGATGAGCGCCAGCAGCGCCTGCATCGCCTCGGCCTCATCCGGGCCGTCGGTCTCGATCTCCACCGTCGCCCCCAGGCCGGCGGCCAGCATCATCACGCCCATGATGCTCTTGGCGTTGATGCGCCGCCCGTTGCGGCTCATCCAGACTTCGCAGGCAAAGCTGCTGGCCAGCTTGGTCAGCTTGGCGGCAGCCCGGGCGTGCAGCCCGAGCTGATTCTGGATGGTGGCACGGCGCTGGATCATCGGCAAGCGTCGGGGCGTTCAACCCGCGAGGGACGGCGGCGGGCACGGCACCGCCGGCGCCAGGGACATGACCCCCTGCGTGCCGCCGGCGGTGGCGCGCGCCACCAGGGTGGCGATCGGTTCGTGACGGTAGGTGACAGCGCGCAGCAACATCGGCAGGTTGACGCCGGTGACCACGTGCGTGTGCACGCCATCGCCCAACTGCGCGGCGACGTTGCACGGCGTGGCGCCGACCAGGTCGGTCAGCACCAGCGTATCGGTCTGGCCGTGGGTGGCCATCAACGCGCGCGCCTGGGCCAGC
>JANWZF010000246.1 GCA_025054905.1 Tepidimonas sp. | reverse complement strand
CACCCCGCACAGCACCACCGTCTGCGGAAACGCCTGCGGCCGCTGCGCATAGCCCGCCCGGATCTGCCGCAGCAGCGAGATCAGCGTGTCGCCCACCAGCGCGTCGACTTCATCCAGCAGCAGCACCGTCGGGTGCTGTAGGTCCATCTGGCTCCAATGCCGCAGCAAGGCACTCAAGCGATCCCGGGCCTCGATGCTTTCGCCTTCCTGCCGGTACCAGCGGTACAGCGCGTGCTCGCCGGTGCTGTCTTCAATGCTGCGCGCAATGGCGTGGCAGGCCGCACTGATGCCGGCCACCACGTCACCGCGGGCAGCCTGCGCGCCTTCGATGTTGGCGTAGGCGCAGCGGTAGCGTCCCTGCGCGTTCAAGTGCTCCATCAACGCCAGCAGCGCCGTGGTCTTGCCGGTCTGCCTCGGGGCGTGCAGCACGAAGTAGCGCTTGGCCTCGATCAGCGCCAGCACTTCCTCCAGGTCGATGCGTCGCAGCGGATCGAGCAGGTAGTGGTCGCCGGGGATCGAGGGCCCCGCGGTGTTGAACTGTTTTTGCATACCGACCACGCCCATCCGGGTCAGCAGGCCGGGGCCGCCGTTGCCGCCTGCTGGGCGACAAAACGCCACGCGCTTGTGCACATATCCTGCAGCGTGCGCGTGGCACGCCAACCCAGCACCTGCTGGGCCTTGGTGGGATCAGCCCAGCAGGCCGCCACGTCGCCGGGGCGGCGCGCCGCGATGCGGTACGGCACGGGGCGGCCACTGGCACGCTCGAAGGCGCGCACCATCTCCAGCACGCTGGTGCCACAGCCCGTGCCGAGGTTGAACACCTCGCAGGCTTGCGTCTGCCGCTGCAGGTGCTCCAGCGCCGCCAGATGCCCCTCAGCCAGGTCCATGACGTGAATGTAGTCGCGGATGCCGGTGCCATCGGGCGTCGGGTAGTCGTCGCCCCAGATGTTGAGGTGGGGCAGCTGGCCCGCGGCCACACGCGCGATGTAGGGCATCAGGTTGTTGGGGATGCCGTTGGGGTCTTCGCCGATCAAGCCGCTGTCGTGCGCCCCCACGGGATTGAAGTAGCGCAGGATGGCGATGCGCCAGTCGGGGCGGCTGGCGGCCAGATCGCCCAGCATCTGCTCAACGTGCAGCTTGGTGCGGCCGTAGGGGTTGGTGGCCCCGGTGGGGTGCCCTTCGTCCAGTGGCAGGCGCTGGGGCTGGCCATAGACAGTGGCGCTGCTGGAAAACACCAGCCGCTGCACGCCCTCCTCGCTCATCGCGCGCAGCAGGCTGAGGGTGCCCGCCACGTTGTTGTGAAAATACGCCAACGGCTGCGCGACCGACTCGCCGACAGCCTTAAGGCCGGCGAAGTGCACCACCGCATCGATGCGGTAGAGCTGCAGTGCCATGCGTACGCGCACGGTGTCCAGCACGTCCATCACTTCCAGCACAGGGCGGGTGCCGGTGATGCGGCCGATGCGGTCGGCCACTTCGGCCTGGCTGTTGCTGAGGTTGTCCAGCAGCACCACCTGGTGGCCGGCTTGCTGCAGCACGACTGCCGTGTGGCTGCCAATGTAGCCGGTGCCACCGGTGAGCAAAATGTTCACGTGTCAACCTTACCCTGACGCTAGGGGGGTAACCATCGAAAAAAGACAAAGCTATCGATACAGACAACAGCCTGATGGGCGATGTCCATCCCCATGGATCGCTCGCTGTTTGTTATTATAAGGAGAGCAAAACGTCGCCCTGGGCCCTCTGTGGGCCGGTTTGGGCTGTTCAACAGGCCCGCAGCTGCGCCAGCGGCAGTGCCGCGCGGCACTCGCGCTGCAGCAGCGTCAGCAACACGATGGCGCTCTCCTCACCATCGGGCATCTGGTAAATCGCCTCCAGCCCGGCAAACGGCCCTTGCGTGATGCGCACGGTCTGCCCCGGCTGAAACAGCGGCTGCGGGGCGGCGGACAGCTCGGCCACCTGCTGCTGCAGCTGCGCGACGATGGCTTCGGGCACGCGCGCGGGCTGGGCCCCAAAGGCCACCAGCCGCGTGACCCCCAGGGTGGAGCGGATCGGCGCCCAGGACGGCCCTTGCCCGTCGGTGCGCAGCTGGATGAACAGATAGCGGGGGAAAAGCGCCACCGGCTGCACGATGCGCCGCCCGGCCCGCATGCGCTCCACCGGCACCTGAGGCAAGAAGCAAGGGTAGCCCTGGCGCTGCAGGTTGTCGAGCGCGCGCTCCTCCTGCCGTGGTTTGGTGTGCACGAGGTACCAGGCCTGCATCGATCGTCTCCCCCCACTTGGCCGACACGCGCGGCGAAGCGCGCGTCAGACGTTGAACAGGAAGTTCATCACGTCCCCATCCTGCACCACGTAGTCCTTGCCTTCGGCGCGCATGCGGCCGGCCTCACGCGCACCCTGTTCGCCCCCGTAGCGGATGAAGTCGTCGAAGGCGATGGTTTGCGCGCGGATGAAGCCGCGCTCAAAATCGCTGTGGATGACGCCTGCGGCCTGAGGGGCGGTGGCGCCTTTGCGGATGGTCCAGGCGCGCACTTCTTTTTCGCCGGCGGTGAAGTAGGTCTGCAAGCCCAGCAGCTCATAGGCGGCGCGAATCAGCCGGTTCAAGCCGGGCTCCGGCAAGCCCAATTCGCGCAGAAAGGCCGCGCGGTCTTCGTCGTCCATGTCGGCCAGCTCCGCCTCGAGCTTGGCGCAGATGGCCACCACCGGGGCGCCCTGGCTGGCCGCGTACTGCCGCAGCCGCGCCAGGTGGGGGTTGTCTTCGCCCAGGCCATCTTCGGCCACGTTGCCGACGAACATGGCAGGCTTGGCGGTGATCAGGCACAGGGGCTTGAGCAGGGCGCGCTCCTCGTCGCCAAGGGCCAGCACGCGCACCGGCCGGCCTTCGTCCAGCACCGCACGCACCTGGGTCAGCAGGGCCACCATCTTGGCCGCGTCCTTGTCGTGGCCGCTCTTGGCGGCCTTCTGGTAGCGCTGCAACGCCTTGTCCACCGTGGCCAGGTCGGCCAGGCACAGCTCGGTCTGGATCACGTCGATGTCGGCCACCGGGTCGACGCGGCCGGCCACGTGGATGATGTTGGGGTCGTCGAAACAGCGCACCACGTTGATGACCGCGTCCGTCTCACGGATGTGGGCCAGAAACTGGTTGCCCAAGCCCTCACCCTGGCTGGCCCCGGCCACCAGGCCGGCGATGTCGACGAATTCGACGATGGCGGGCACCACCCGCTGCGGCTTGACGATGGCAGCCAGCTGCTGCAGCCGCGCATCGGGAACTTCGACCACGCCGACGTTGGGCTCGATGGTGCAGAAGGGGTAGTTTTCGGCCGCGATGCCCGCCTTGGTCAGCGCGTTGAAGAGAGTGGACTTGCCAACGTTGGGCAGGCCCACGATGCCACACTTGAGGCTCATGGTGCAAGCAAATCGTTTGCGGGGATGAGGAAAGAGAGGGCCAAGGATGCTATCACGCGGGCCACGCCAGGCCGTGCATGCCTTCGTGCAGCATCTGCCCCTGACCGGCGCGCACGATGGCGTTCATGCCGAAGGTGATCGCGCCCTTGAGCCGCGCATCGGCCCGATAGGTTCGCAGCACCGGGCTGACCCGGTCGTCGCGCACCCCCTGTTGCGGGTCGACATCGGGTATGGTACAGCGCGTGCACGGCTTGACCAGCTCCAGCCGCACCGTGGGGGCGTCGGGTGGGGCCCCGTCGGCGTGTAGCGTCAGCGTGCGCAAACCGTCTTCGGCGTGGGGGCCCAGCCCACCCAACACCAGGTTGGGGCGCAGCCGGCGCGCATCGACCGCTGGCTGGCCCAGCGCTTGCAGGCGGGCGTTGAGGCCGTCCAGCGCGGCGCGGCTGAGCACCAGCAGCGCGTAGCCGTCGCTGAAGGTCGTCGGCGCGTGCACGCCCCCCGTCCACGCCAGCGGCGACAGGCGCTGCACCTCGGGGTCAAAGCGCACCAGCCGCAGCGGCCCCATGCCTGGCGGCAGGTCGGGTGCCAAAAAGTCCGTGAACCACTGCGCTGCCACGTCACCCATGTCGTAGGCCGCCAGATCGTCGTCCCACACACGCACGCGGCACGGGGCCTCGGCAGCATCCAGCGCCAGATGCAGCGACAGCATCCCCGGCGCGCGCAGTTCGAGCTGCCCCATGCGCAGCCGTGGCTGGATCAGTGCCATGCGCGGCAGCTCGCGCTGCGACACAAACTCACCGTTGGCATCCACCACCATCCAGGTACGATCCCACTGCAGCCCGGTTGGCAGCAGTTCCACGGTGCGCAGGCGTAGGCCCGCGCAGGACTTGACCGGATAGATCCAGAGCTGCTCCAGCGTGACGGCAAGCGGTGCGGCCTCCATGAGGCGCATTGTGCCCGCTGAGGGCCCGCTGCGCCAGGGCCGCCCCGGCCTCTACAATGCCCGCACCATGAGCACGATCTACGACGTGGCCATCCTGGGCGGCGGCATCGTGGGGCGTACGCTGGCGCTGCTGCTGGCCCGTGAGCGGCTGCGGGTGGCGCTGGTGGAGGCGCCCCCACGGCCCGACGCCGAGCCTGACATCCGGGCCTATGCGCTGAATGCCGCCGCGCGCGCGCTGCTGCAGGAGGTGCGCGCCTGGCCCGATGAACCGCAGCTGGCCACCCCGGTGCGCACGATGTGGGTGGCCGATGCCACCGACGGCCGGGCTGGCTGGCCCGAGGTGGCCGCGGCGCTGCGCTTCGATGAGCCAGCCCCTGGCGAGCCGCTGGCCTGGATCGTGGATGTGCCCGCGCTGCAGCAACGGCTGGAGCAGGCCCTGCATTTTCAGCACGGCGTGCGGCGTCTGACCGTGGAGGCTCCCCCGCCGCACGCGGCGTTGACGGTGGTGTGCGAGGGCCGCCACAGTACCACCCGCGCTGCGGCCGGCATGGCCTACGACACCGTCGCGTATCCGCACACCGCCATTGCTGCGCGGCTGCGCTGTCAGCGCCCGCACGGGGCGGTGGCGCGGCAGTGGTTTCGGGGTGACGAAATCGTCGCGCTGCTGCCGCTGGACGGCCCCGACGGCCAGCGCGTGGCGCTGGTGTGGTCGGTGCCGCACGCGCGCGCGGCCGAGATGCTGGCCCTGCCCGGGGCGGACTTTGCCGCCGCGCTGCAGACGGCCTGTGGTGAGGCGCTGGGGTCCATGACGCTGGAGGGCCGGCCCGTGGGCTGGCCGCTGCAACGCTCACTGGCGCGCCCCTGGGTGCGCCCGGGATGGGCGCTGGCTGGCGATGCCGCGCACGCCATGCACCCGCTGGCCGGCCAAGGCCTCAACACCGGCCTGGCCGACGTGGCCGAGCTGGTGCGCGTGCTGCGCGCGCGCGAATACTGGCGCGGCCTGGGCGACCTGCGCCTGCTGCGCCGCTACGAGCGCGCACGCGCCGCACCGGTGGCGGCGATGCTGGCGGCCACCGACGCGCTGTATGGGCTGTTTGCCCACCCGGATGCGCGTGTGGCCGCAGCGCGGCGCTGGGGTCTGCGGGCGGTGGACCGACTGGAACCGCTGAAGCGCTGGTTCATCCAACAGGCAGCCGGGTCCACCGCGCCGGTCTGAGCCCGCCCCCACAGCGGGGGTTTCTGTTTCCACGGTTGTTTGTACCCATGACTTCTGATTTGATCCGGCCCTTGGTGGCCGCCCTGGCGCTGACCTGGGTCAGCGCCCACGCCAACGAGGCCGTCATCCGCAAAAACCTGGCCGAGCGCCTGCCGAGCCTGCCGCGCATCGATGAAGTGCGCCCGACCCCGATGCCGGGGCTGTTCGAGGTGCGGCTAGGCACCGATCTGCTCTACACCGACGCCCAGGGCAACTATCTGATCCAGGGCGTGCTGATCGACACCCGCGCGCGCGTCAACCTGACCGAGGAGCGGCTGGACAAACTGACCGCCATCGCCTTCGACGAGCTGCCGCTGAAGGATGCCTTCACCGTGGTGCGCGGCAACGGCCAGCGCAAGCTGGCGGTGTTTGCCGACCCCAATTGCGGCTTTTGCAAGCGCTTCGAGCGCGATCTGGCCAAGCTGGACAACGTGACGATCCACACCTTTCTGTACCCGGTGCTGGGCAAGGATTCGGAAGCCAAGGCGCGCGCCATCTGGTGCGCGCGCGACCGCAGCAAGGCCTGGGACGACTGGATGCAGCGCGGCGTGACCCCTCCCGAGCCCAAGGCCGAGGCCAAGTGCGACACCACTGCGCTGGAGCGCAACCTGGCGTTCGGGCAGAAATACCGCATCACCGGCACACCCACCACCATTCTGGCCAACGGTCAGCGCATCCCCGGCGCGGTGGGGCTGGACCGCCTGGAGCCTCTGCTGGCGCAAGCCAGCAGCAGTGCCAGATGAAGGCACCCGCCGTGGCGGCGGCCGTGCACCACACGGTGGCGGTGGCCGATGCGCGCGCGCACCTGTGGCAGGTCACGCTGCGGCTGCAGCGCCCGGCTGCGCGCCAGCGCGTCAGTCTGCCGGTGTGGATTCCGGGCAGCTACCTGGTGCGCGAATTCGCCCAGCATCTGCAGCGGCTGCAGGGCTGGGTCGATGGCCAGCCTGCCCGCGTGCGCGCGCTCGACAAAAACACATGGGAAGTGCAGGCCGCGCAAGCACAGGTGCTGGAATTGCGCTACGAGGTCTATGCCTTCGACCCCTCGGTGCGCGCCGCTTATCTGGACACGCAGCGGGGCTTTTTCAACCCCACGAGCCTGTGCCTGCGCGTACACGGCCGCGACCAGGAACCGCAGGCCCTGACGCTGCAGCCGGGCCCGTGGACGCAGGGCTGGCGCGTGGCCACCGCCCTGCCGCGTGCCGAGGATCGCGCGCGCAGCCCGGCCGGCCGCTGGCGCTGGGCCGAGGACGAGGGCTGGGGCACGTACCTGGCGGCCGACTACGACGAGCTGGCCGATCACCCGTTTGAGCTCGGCACCTTCTGGCACGGGGATTTCGAGGTACGCGGCGTGCCGCACCGCCTCGTCGTCACGGACGCGCCAGCCGGCGCGGACCTGCAGCGGCTGCAGCATGACACCGCGCGCGTGTGCGAAGCGGCCACCGCCCTGTGGCACGGCACGCGCCAGGCCCCGCCGATGGACCGCTACCTGTTCTTGCTGCACGTCACGCGCGACGGCTACGGGGGCCTGGAGCACCGCCACAGCACGGCGCTGGTGTGCGCGCGCAGCGACCTGCCCTATCGTGCCGCTGAGGCCACCGCGCCGGCTGCGCTGAAGGCCAGCGACGGCTACACGAGCTTGCTGGGCCTGATCGCCCACGAGTATTTCCATGCCTGGAATGTCAAGCGGCTGCGCCCGGCAGACTTCGCACGCTACGACTACAACCGCGAAAACTACACCGAGCTGCTGTGGTTCTTCGAGGGGCTGACCAGCTACTACGACGACCTGCTGCTGCTGCGCGCCGGCCTGATCGAGCTGCCGGTTTACCTGGAGCTGGTGGCCCGCACGATCAACCAGGTGCTGGCCACCCCGGGACGGCACGTGCAAAGCGTGGCGCAGGCCAGCTTCGACGCCTGGATCAAGTTCTACCGCCCGCACGACAACACCCCCAATGCCACCGTGAGCTACTACGCCAAGGGGGCGCTGGTGGGGTTGTGCCTGGATCTGGCGCTGCGTCTGGAGTGCGGCCACTCGCTGGACGATGCCCTGCGCGCGCTGTGGCAGCGCTGCAACGGCGGACCGATGCGGGAAGACGACCTGCGCGCGGTGCTGGCCGAACTGGCCGGCCGGCCGCTGGACGGCGAGCTG
This sequence comes from Tepidimonas sp., assembly GCA_025054905.1. Classification (GTDB taxonomy): domain Bacteria; phylum Pseudomonadota; class Gammaproteobacteria; order Burkholderiales; family Burkholderiaceae_C; genus Tepidimonas. Next base: position 8,719 of record JANWZF010000246.1, on the reverse strand, counting down.
GACGCGTGGGTGCACGGCACCGAAGAGCTGCCGCTGCGGGCCCTGTTGCAGGCGCACGGCATCCGCTGGGTGGAAGAGCCGGCCACGCTGGCGCAGCAGCTCGGCCTGCGCGTGGACGACAGCGGCCCGGGGATCAAGCTCAAGCACGTGCTGCGCGGCGGGGCCGCCGAAGCCGCCGGCATGGCCCCGGGCGACGAGTGGCTGATGGTGCAGCGCGGCGAGGAGCTCTGGCGCGTGCAGCGGCTGGACGATGTGGCGCTGCACGCGCGCGGTCTGACCGCCGATGAGCCGCTGCTGGCCTGGGTGGCGCGCGACGGCCGGGTGCTGCGCTGTCCGCTGCGCTGGCCGCCGCCCACCGCCACGGTTCAGCTGCGAGCGCCGCAGGACGGCGCCACAGGGCCGGCTTAAGCGCCGCGAAACTGCGGCGGGCGCTTGTCCAGAAAAGCCGTCACGCCCTCCACGTAGTCGTGGGTGCGGCCCAGGGCGGCCTGCAGTTCGCGCTCGGCCTCCAGCTGCTGCTCGAACGACCGCTGCAGCGCCCCACGCAGCAAGTGGCGCGTGGCCACCAGCGCGCGCGTGGGCATGGCCGCCAGCCGTTGCGCCAACGCGAGCGCCGCCGACAGCGGATCGTCGGCCACGTCCCAGATCAACCCCCACTCCTTGGCCTGGGCCGCCGGCAGCTTGTCCCCCAGCATCGCCCACGCCAGCGCGCGCGCCAGCCCCAGCCGCTCCACCGTCAGCCAGCTGCCGCCCGCGTCCGGAATCAGGCCGATCTTGCTAAACGCCTGCACAAAGCTGGCCTGCGGCGCGGCAATGGCGATGTCGCAGGCCAGCGCCAGCGACACGCCGGCACCTGCTGCCACGCCATTGACGGCCGCCAGCGTCGGCACGCGCAGATTCATCAACGCGCGCGCGCTGGGGTTGAAGCACGTCTCCAAGATGGGGCCGGGATTGGCGCGCTCCATCTGGTCGGCACCAGGGCTGAAGTCCAACTCCGACAGATCCAGCCCGGCGCAAAAGCCGCGCCCAGCACCTGTCAGCACCAGCGCACGCACGCTGTCGTCCTGCTCCAGCTGCGCCAACGCGGCCTGCAACGCGCGGTGCATGCTGCGCGTGAAGCTGTTGAGCGCCTGCGGCCGGTTCAACGTCAGCACGGCCACGGCGCCCTGGCGCTGCAGCACGATTGCATCGGCGTCGGAAGGGGGGTGGGTCATCGCAACGGTCTCCTCTGCGTCATCGAAGCGTCTCGGCGTGCCCCATGGGGGCACCGTACCCGAATCGTAACCGGCTGCGGGCCCAGCACCGCAGCGTTTATAGTCGCGGCGTCAACCTGCCCCAACGAGGATCCGCATGAGCGAGACGACCTACACCACCCTGCTGACACGCACCGAAGGCGCGGTGGGCATCATCCAGCTCCACCGCCCCAAGCAGCTCAACGCGCTCAACGACACCCTGATGGACGAGCTGGGCGCGGCCCTGCGCGCCTTCGACGCCGACGAGGCCATCGGCTGCATCGTGCTGACAGGCAGCGACAAGGCTTTTGCCGCGGGCGCCGACATCGCCGCGATGGCGCAGTACACGTTCGCCGACGTCTACCGCACCGAGTACATCACGCGCAACTGGGAGGCGCTGCGGCACGTGCGCAAGCCGGTGATCGCCGCCGTGGCCGGCTACGCGCTGGGCGGCGGATGCGAGGTGGCCATGATGTGCGACATCGTGATCGCCGCTGACAACGCGCGCTTTGGGCAGCCGGAGGTCAAGATCGGGGTGATCCCGGGTGCCGGCGGCACGCAGCGGCTGCCGCGCGCCATCGGCAAGGCCAAGGCGATGGATCTGGTGCTGACCGGCCGCATGATCGATGCGGCCGAGGCCGAACGCGCCGGGCTGGTCAGCCGCGTGGTGCCGCTGGACAAGCTGATGGAGGAGGCCCTGGCCGTGGCGCAGACGATCGCCGCGCTGCCGCGTCTGGCGGTGCTGGCCGCCAAGGAGGCGGTCAACCGTGCCTACGAAAGCCCGTTGTCGGAAGGGCTGCAGTTTGAGCGGCGCCTGTTCCACGCGATGTTTGCCACCCAGGATCAGAAGGAGGGCATGGCCGCCTTCCTCGAGAAGCGCACGCCGCAGTTTCAGGGCCGCTGAGGCCGGCGGATTCGACCGGGCTTTTGATATAATGATGACTTCGGCGGCGCTTTAGCTCAGTCGGTTAGAGCGACGGAATCATAATCCGCAGGTCCGGGGTTCGAGTCCCTGAAGCGCCACCACCGCCCAAGTTTGCAAGAAGCCCGCCGACGCTGCGGGCTTTTTTGTCGGTGTCGCACCGAGGATGCACGATGAGCCCTGCCCTGATCGCCGTGCACACCACGCTGCCCGATGAAGCCTCGGCCCGTGCGCTGGCTGAGGCGCTGGTGCAGGCGCGGCTGGCCGCCTGCGTGCAGTGGCACGCCATCGCCAGCGTCTACGTTTGGCAGGATGCGCTGCAGCGCGACGCGGAGTGGCGCCTGCTGGCCAAGTGCCGCGCGGCGCACTGGCCCGCGGTGCGCGACTTCATCGCCGCGCGTCACCCGTATCAGCTGCCGGCCATCTGGTCCAGCCTGATCGAGGCCAGCGCGGCTTACCACGACTGGGTGTGGCAGCAGACCGACCCGCAGTCAGCGGCCCGTTGAGCCGCGCCGGGACGGCGGCCAACACCTGCCCTCTTGCCCCCGCCCTCTTGAAATCGCTGGGCGATGCCCTTATGATTAGCACTCGCAGGCGGTGAGTGCTAACAGCAACCAGGCTGCAGCGCCCATCGCCCCTTTTTCCGCTTTCTCTCATCTCGTCCGACACGACAGGAGATCTCATGAAGCTTCGTCCTCTCGCCGATCGCGTGATCGTCAAGCGTCTGGAAAATGAAACCAAGACCGCCTCGGGCATCGTGATCCCGGACAACGCGGCCGAGAAGCCCGATCAAGGCGAAGTGATCGCCGTCGGTCCCGGCAAGACCAACGACAAGGGCGAGACCAAGCCGCTGAGCGTCAAGGTGGGCGACCGCGTCCTGTTTGGCAAGTACAGCGGCCAGACCGTCAAGGTCGATGGCGAAGAGCTGCTGGTGATGAAGGAAGACGACCTGTTCGCCGTGATCGAGAAGTGATCCGCTGGCCGCAGGTCTTGACCTTCTCACCCGTTTCCCTATTTTGAATGTTGCTTGAAAGGAGCTGACTGACATGGCAGCCAAAGACGTCGTTTTCGGTGCTGACGCCCGTGCCCGCATGGTCGAAGGCGTCAACATCCTGGCCAACGCGGTCAAGGTGACCCTGGGTCCGAAGGGCCGCAACGTGGTGCTGGAGCGCAGCTTCGGCGCCCCCACCGTGACCAAGGACGGTGTGTCCGTGGCCAAGGAAATCGAGCTGAAAGACAAGCTGATGAACATGGGCGCCCAGATGGTCAAGGAAGTGGCGTCCAAGACCAGCGACAACGCCGGTGACGGCACCACCACCGCCACCGTGCTGGCGCAGGCCATCGTGCGCGAGGGCATGAAGTACGTGGCCGCCGGCATGAACCCGATGGATCTGAAGCGCGGCATCGACAAGGCTGTCGAGGCGCTGGTGGCCGAGCTGAAGAAGATCAGCAAGCCCACCACCACCAGCAAGGAAATCGCCCAGGTCGGCGCGATCTCCGCCAACAGCGACGAGTCGATCGGCCAGATCATCGCCGACGCGATGGACAAGGTCGGCAAGGAAGGCGTCATCACCGTCGAGGATGGCAAGAGCCTGCAAAACGAGCTGGATGTCGTCGAAGGCATGCAGTTCGACCGCGGCTACCTGTCGCCGTACTTCATCAACAACCCCGACAAGCAGGTCTGCGTGCTGGAAAACCCGTACGTCCTGCTGCATGACAAGAAGATCAGCAACATCCGCGATCTGCTGCCGGCGCTGGAGCAGGTGGCCAAGGCCGGCCGCCCGCTGCTGATCATCGCCGAGGACGTCGAGGGTGAGGCGCTGGCCACGCTGGTGGTCAACACCATCCGCGGCATCCTGAAGGTCTGCGCGGTCAAGGCCCCGGGCTTTGGCGATCGCCGCAAGGCCATGCTGGAAGACATCGCCATCCTGACCGGCGGCAAGGTGATCGCCGAGGAAGTCGGCCTGTCGCTGGAGAAGGTGACGCTGGCCGACCTGGGTCAGGCCAAGCGCGTCGAAGTGGCCAAGGAAAACACCACGATCATCGACGGCGCCGGCAAGCCCGAGGACATCGAGGCGCGCGTCAAGCAGATCCGCGTGCAGATCGAGGAAGCGACCAGCGACTACGACCGCGAGAAGCTGCAGGAGCGCGTGGCCAAGCTGGCCGGCGGCGTGGCGGTGATCAAGGTCGGCGCGGCCACCGAAGTCGAAATGAAGGAGAAGAAGGCCCGCGTCGAGGACGCGCTGCACGCCACCCGTGCGGCGGTCGAAGAAGGCATCGTGCCGGGCGGTGGTGTGGCGCTGCTGCGCGCGCGTCAAGCCGTTGGCCAGCTCAAGGGCGCCAACCCCGACCAGGACGCCGGCATCCAGCTGGTGATGAAGGCGGTGGAAGCGCCGCTGCGCGAAATCGTGGCCAACGCCGGTGGCGAGCCCTCGGTCGTGATCAACAAGGTGCTCGAAGGCAAGGGCAACTTCGGCTTCAACGCCGCCAACGACACCTATGGCGACATGATCGAAATGGGCATCCTGGATCCGACCAAGGTGACCCGCACCGCGCTGCAGAACGCCGCGTCGGTGGCCGGCCTGATGTTGACCACCGAGTGCATGGTGGCCGAGGCGCCCAAGGCCGAAGCCAAGCCGGCCGCCGGTGGCGGCATGGGCGGCATGGACATGGACATGTGATCGATCCGGTCACGTCCCTCTGATCCGCCGTATGCACACAACCGCCAGGGGGCAACTCCTGGCGGTTTTTTTCTTGGCCCTTAGCCCAGCGCGGTCGAGGCGGCTTCAGCGGCCGTTGCCGTTGGCCGCCAGCGCGCGCAACTCACGCTCGTAGGAGGCCAGCTGCGCCACCGCCCGTGCCCGCTGGGCAGGCGTGGCGCGGGCGTGCCAGTCCGCCAGCCAGGCACAGCCCTGCGCCCAGACCCGCTCTTGCCAGGCGGCCAGCTTCGGGTCCGGCGAGCGCCAGGTTCGCTCCCACAGGGCAGCCACCTCGGCGCGCGCCGCATCGACCGGCAGCGAGCGCAGCCGGCGCGCCGTGTCCAGCCAGTCGGCCTGGCGGCGTTGGCGTTCGGCCCACGCCAGCTCCGGCTGGTCACCCGCGGCCAGCAGCCGTTCGCGCAGCCAGCGCCGCTGGGCCTCGTCAAGGCGGCCATAGAAGCTCTCCAGCCGCGCTCGCGTGCGTTTGAAGCGCTCGCTGCGGTCCGGATCGAGATCACCCCACTCGCGCCGCCACTGCTCGTCGTCTTCGGCGAGGCGGCGCTGCCAATGCGTCAGTTGCGCGTCGCTGAGCGTCGGCAGCCAGCGGGCCAGATCCTCGATCGTGCGCTGGCTGGCCTGGCGCAGCAGCGCGCGCAAGGCCGCACCTTCACGGCAGACCGTCTCGGCATCGACCGGGCCCGCCGCCAGCGTCTGCCAGCGTGCCAGCGCATCGGCCACGGCGGGCAGCTGCTCTCGGCGGTGCCAGGCGTGCCAGCGCTGCAGCGCCTCGGCCAGTCCGCGGCGCTGCGCGTCGTCCAGATCCCACCAGCTGTCCAGCCGCCACAGCACGATGGTGCCCAGCCGCTCGTAGGTCAGGCTCAGCAGGCTGCAGCCGCCCAGCAGCACGACGCTGAAGGCGACCACCAGCCCCCGGCACCAGCGCGTGATGGCAGCAGGCCGCATCGCGCCTCAACCCTGCGCATCGAGCTCGATGAAGCGAGCCAGATGCTGGTCTTCGTCGCCCAGTTCGTGGTCGATCAGCACCAGCCGCTTGGCGTAGTGCGCCAGCGGCAGCTCCCACGTCATGCCCAGCCCGCCGTGCAGCTGGATCGCCTCCTCGGCCATCAGCGTGCCGTAGTGGCCCACGGTGACCTTGGCGGCCGAAACGGCGCGCGCACGCTGGCGGGTGTCACCCCCATCCCACGCCGCTGCAGCGTTGATGACGGCCGAGCGCGTCTGCTGCAAGGCCATCCACAGATCCACCATGCGATGCTGCAGCGCCTGAAAACGGCCCAAGGGCTGGCCAAACTGATGCCGCGTCTGCAGATGGGTGCGGGTGTGCTGGAACACCACCTCCATCGCCCCGAGGGCTTCGGCGCTGAGGGCCAGCGTGCCGGCATCGAGCACCTGGGCCAGCACCGCCGCCGCGCGCGCCGGCCCCACCACCAACGCCTGTGGCCCCAGCTGCACCGTCGGCAGCCACAGCTCGGCCACGCGCCCGCCATCCAGCCGGCGCACGTCGCGCCAGCGCACGCCGGGGGTGTCGCGCGGCACCCAGAACAGGCCCAGCCCCTCGCGCGCACGCACCGCCCCGCTCAGGCGCGCGCTGACCAACCAGCCTTCGGCCTGGGCCCCGAACGGCACCACCGCCTTGTGTCCGTCCAGCACCCAGCCCGCCGCATCGCGCTGGGCCACCGTGGCCACATGCCACGGGTCGTGGTGGGCTTCGGGTTCGGCATGCGCCAGCGCCATCACCGCGCCTTCGTGCAGGCGTTGCAGCAGCGCCTGCCACCGCGGCGGCTCATCGGCCTGCGCCAACGCCTGCCCTATCATCAGGGCGCCCAGCAGTGGCTCCTGCACCAGGGCGCGGCCAGCCTGCTCGAACACCACCATGATGTCGACCCCGCCCCCGGCCAGCCCACCGGCCGAAGGCGGCAGCAGCGCAGCCACGGCCCCCAATTCCACCAGCCCTGCCCACAGCTCGGCGTCGTAGCCCCGTGCACTGGCGGCCGCCGCGTGACGGCGCGCGATGGGGTAGCGCTGCTGCAGGTAGCGCCCCAGCGTATCGGCCAGCATGCGCTGGTCATCGGTCAGCGAAAAGTCCATGCCCTGCTCCGCTCACAGCTCCAGCACCGTCTTGGCGATGATGTTTTTCTGGATTTCGTTGGAGCCGCCAAAAATCGACAGCTTGCGGTGGTTGAAGTACTGCACCGCCGCGCTGGCCGCCCCGGGCGGCCCCAGCGCCTGGTCGGCGCCTTGCAGCGTCAGGGCCTCGTCGATCCACGGCAGCGCGTAAGGGCCGACGGCGCGGCGTGTCAGGCTCAGGATCTCTTGCCGGATCTGCGTGCCCAGGATCTTCAGCAGGGAGCTCTGCGGCCCGGGCGACTCACCGGCGGCCACCGCCGCCAGCACCCGCAGCTGGGTGGTCTTGAGGTTGTCCAACTCGATTTCCACGCGCGCCAACCGGGCTGCAAAAAGCGGGTCCTCCTGCAGCGGCCGCCCGCCTTTGTGCACCCGTTGCGCCAGCACCTTCAGGCGCTGCAGTGCCGCCAGCGACAGGCCCACCCCGGCGATGTTGGTGCGCTCGTAGGTCAGCAGATATTTGGCGATGGTCCAGCCCTGGTTTTCGGCGCCGACGAGGCGATCGACCGGCACGCGCACGTCGGTCAAAAAAACCTCATTGACCTCGTGCTCGCCGTCGAGCGTGATGATGGGACGCACCTCCACGCCTGGGCTGTCGAGATCGATCAACAGAAAACTGATGCCTTCCTGCGGCTTGGCATGACGGTCGGTGCGCACCAGGCAGAACATGCGGTTGGCGTAATGCCCGAACGTCGTCCATGTCTTCTGTCCGTTGACCACGTAGTGATCGCCCTGGCGATGCGCGTGGGTGGTCAGCGCAGCCAGATCCGATCCGGCCCCCGGTTCCGAATAGCCTTGGCACCACCAGTCACGCCCGTCGAGGATGCGCGGCAGCCAGTGGCGCTTTTGCGCCTCGGTGCCATACTTGATCAGCACCGGCCCCAGCATGTTGACGCCAAACGGCACGATGCGCGGCGCACCGGCCAGCGCGCACTCATGCTCGAAGATAAAACGCTGCACCGGACCCCAGCCGGGTCCGCCCCACTCGCGCGGCCAGTGGCTGGCCAGCCAGCCGCGCGCATGCAGGATCGCATGCCACTGGGCCATGTCGTCGCGGGTCAGGCGCAGGCCCTGATGCACCTTGGCCGCCAACGCCGGTGGCAGCTCGGCACGCAAAAAAGCGCGCACCTCGTCGCGAAACGCTTCTTCTTCGGGAGTGAATCGCAAGTCCATGTGGGTTTGACCGGGCGTGTAGGGCCCCGGCCACCGCCGAAGCCCTGCCGACGATTGTGCGTGGCAATGGCTCACGGCGCCAGCGTGCGCTGTCGGCCACGTGACGGCCGGCTGGTGCTGCGCGACCTACCCGACCGCCCCGAGGAAAGCATGCTATAATCGTGATCTTGCCTGTTCCCCGATAGCTCAGTCGGTAGAGCGCCGGACTGTTAATCCGTAGGTCCCTGGTTCGAGCCCAGGTCGGGGAGCCAAATCAATCAAACACTTAGCCCGCCTTTGGTGGGCTTTTGCTTTCCAGACCATTTTTTGCTGCCTTGTTGCTGCACTTTAAAAAGCCGATGCGCGGCGTCGCCACACGCCCTGTCAGGACTTTTGCCCCCATCAGTATCTAGCGACCGTGCGTCGTCAGGGCTACAAGACGCGGTGCAAGACGTTTGAGACGCGGGCCGAGGCTTGGGCCATGTGACGGTCGAGTCGTCCATGCACAACGGCCAGTTCCGTAACCCCAGCGGCCTCAACGAATCGGTGGTCCGAAAAAACCCGGCAGGTCA
>JANWZF010000224.1 GCA_025054905.1 Tepidimonas sp. | reverse complement strand
CACCGCCAGCCGCCACTGCAGAAACACCCCACAGACGCTGACCCCCATGGAGCCGCCCAGCATGCGCAGCACGCCGATGGCGCTGGAGCCGTGCGGCAGCTGCGCCGCGGGCAGCCCGCGCATCGCCCCCAGGTTGAGCGATGGCAGCACGAAGCCCAGTCCGATGCGGCCCAGCACGGCCAACGCCACCAGCAGCGCCAGCGGCGCGCCAACCGGCAGCAGGGCAAAGGCGACGAACGACAGCGTCAGCAGCGCCAGACCCACGGCGACCAGCCGATGCGCAGGCAGGCGATCCGCCAACCGCCCCACGATGGCAATGGTCAGCGCCAGCACCACCCCGGCCGGCAGCAGCAGCGCGCCAACCCACGACGCCGACAGACCCAGCCCCAGCTGCAGGTAGACCGGAAACAGGTAGGTGGAGCCAAACAGCGCCGCGCCATAGATGAGCGACACCACGCTGCCGGCGGCAAACGCCCGGTGCGTGAACACCGCCAGGTGCATCAGCGGCTGTAGCCGGCCCCGATGGGCTAGGCGCCGTTGCCACGCCACAAAGGCCGCCAGCGTCGCCCCGGCCAGCACCAACCACGCGGCGGCGTGTCCCGGCGGGCCGCCGTGCAGCGCGGTCAGCCCCAGCAGCAGCGCCAGCGTCGCCGCGGTGGCCAGCATCAGGCCGATCCCATCCAACGCCAACCCCGGGCGGGCCGGCACGCCACCCGGGGCCGTCACCGGCACGTAGCGCCGCGCCAGCGCCCACGATACCAGGCCAAACGGCACCACGAGGAAGAAGATCGCCCGCCAACCCCAGGCGTCCACCAGCAAACCGCCCAGGCTGGGCCCCAGCGCCGGGGCCAGCACCACGCCCATGCCAAACAGCCCGCTGGCGCGGCCCTGCTCGTCGGGGCCAAACGCACGCAGGATGATGATGGCCGGAATCGGCTGCACGATGCCGGCAGCCACCCCCTCGGCCAAGCGGGCAGCCAGCACCAGCGCGTAGTGAGGGGCCACGCCGCCCGCCACGCCGCCGGCGACCAGCACTGCCATGCACAGCGTGTAGGTGCGCCGAAAACCAAAGCGCGCCAGCATCCACGGCGTGGTCAACATCGCCACCACCGTTGCGGCCATGAATCCCGAGGTGACCCACTGCGCCTGGTCTTGCCCTAAACCGAAGTGATGACTCAGATCGGGAATGGCCACGTTGACCACGGTGGAGGACACCAGGGCCGCCATGGCCCCGATCATCACCGACAGCAGCAGCCGCCAGCGGTAGCGCGGGCCGTAGCGCGCCTGCAGCGCCTGCAGGCTGCCGGGAAGCGGGGCGGCGGAAGCGGCGGGCGGCTCGACCATGATGGCATGGTAGCCGCTTCTACAATGCCACCATGAGCTTTGTCGACATGCTGTTGCGCGCCGAGGCGCGCCACCGCTCACGCCTGTGCGTGGGGCTGGATCCGGATCCCGCGCGCCTGCCCGGGCGCTGGCGCGGGCGCGTGGAGCACCTGTACGACTTCTGCGCCGCCATCGTCGATGCCACCGCCGACC
>JANWZF010000077.1 GCA_025054905.1 Tepidimonas sp. | reverse complement strand
TTGCGGCCCAGGTAGCCGGCGGCCACCATCTCTTTGAGCAGCGGGCAGGGGCGGTACTTGCTGTCGTTGAACTCGGCGAAGTACACGTTCATCACCGCCAGGCACACGTCCAGCCCGATCATGTCGGCCAGCGCCAGCGGGCCAATCGGGTGGTTGCATCCGAGCTTCATGCCGGCGTCGATGTCTTCGGGGCTGGCCAGCCCCTCGGCCAGCACGAAGAAGGCCTCGTTGATCATCGGTACCAGGATACGGTTGACGACAAAGCCCGGCGAGTTTTTGACCGTGATCGGCGTCTTGCCGAGCTTGAGGGCCAGTTCGCGCACCGCGTCGTGCGTGGCGTCGCTGGTCTGCAGGCCGCGGATGATTTCCACCAGCGCCATGACGGGCACCGGGTTGAAGAAGTGCATGCCGATGAAGCGGTCGGCCCGCTGGGTGACGGCGGCCAGTTGCGTGATGCTAATCGAGCTGGTGTTGGTGGCGATGATGGCCTCAGGCGCCAGCAGGCCGTCGAGCTGGCGCAGGATCTTGAGCTTGAGCTCGAGGTTTTCGGTGGCCGCCTCGATGACCAGCTGCGCGTCCTTGAGGTCGTCGTAGTGGGTCGAGGTGCGGATGCGCGCCAGCGCCGCGTCGCGGTCGGCTGCGGTGATCTTGTCTTTTTTCAGCAGGCGATCGAGGCTGGAGCCGATGGTGGCCAGCCCTTTGGCCAGGGCCGCTTCGTGCACGTCGACCATCACGACGGACAGACCGCTTTGCGCGCACACCTGCGCGATGCCGTTGCCCATGGTGCCGGCACCGATGATGCCAAGGGTTTGAAAGGTCATGGGGGTGGAGCCTCCTTTAGAGAGTGGACCGAATGCAGGGGGATTATCCGATGGCCCCTGGGCCACCCAGACACGAAAAAGCCACCCCGAGGGGTGGCCCGTGACGCGCGCGGGACAGGACCGCGACGCGCTTTAGGCGGCGGCCTTGGCCGAGCGCGGCGTCTTGGTGGCGGCCACCGCCGTGCTGGCCACGGCCTTCAGGTTGGCGTCGGCCAGCTCGGCAGCCTGCTTGACCGCCTTTTGCACCGACTCCATCGCCGCCGCGGCGGTGCTGACGGCCTGTTTCATCGCCGCCACCGCCGGCTCGGTGCCCTGCGGGGCGTTCTTGACCAGGCTGTCCAGCGTGGCCAGGAACTGCTTGTGGGCTTCTTGGGCCTGCAGCTCCACGGCCTTGGTGACTTCGGCGTGCACGCCCGAGGCGATGTCGTACACATGACGGTGGTAGGAGGCCACCTTTTCGCCCAGCGGCTGCAGCACGGCGTTGTGCAGGGCCACCAGGTCTTGCATGTCCTTGACCGCCAGCGCCGCCTGCGTGTGCTCGGCGGTTTCGGCCAGCAGCGTCTTGGCGGTCTGCAGGTTGAGTTCGGCGAGCTTTTCGACGCCGGCAAAGGCCTTGTCGGCCAGGTCGAACAGGGCGGCGACGTTCTTTTTCTGCAGGGCGACGAGTTGGTCGACGGTCATCATGGCTGGACTCCTTGTGTGTGGACGATGTTGCAGTGCAACAATTCCGAGTATAGGGGCCTTGTGTGACAACGCAAGGTCTTTTGTTGCATTGCAGCAAAAATCCGACGAACGGTCGTTGCCGCCCCGGCCGCGCTCAGCCCGCGCCCGCCGTGGCCGGCTGCAGCGGCAGCTCCACCAGGCGCAGGTCCGGATCGTCCGGATGGGGGCGGATGGCAAAGCCCAGCCGCGCCAGCAGCGCCAGCATCGGGGTGTTTTCGCGCAGCACCTGGCCGACGATGCGCCGGGTGCCGTGCGCGCGCAGGTAGCGGATCAGCTTGTCCATCAGCAGCCGGCCCAGGCCCCGGCCCTTGAGGTCGGAGCGCACCAGGATGCCGTATTCGGCGCTGTCGTTGTCCGGGTCGCAGATGCCGCGCACCACGCCCACCGTCTCTTCGCCCCCGTCGGGCCGGGCGCGCGTGGCGATGAAGGCCATCTCCCGGTCGTAGTCGATCTGGGTCAGGCGCGCCAGCTCGCTGTGCTCGATGCTGCGGCGACTGTAGAAGATGCGCATGCGGATGTCCTCCGGGTCGACGCGCTCCAGAAAGGCCCGGTGCTGGGCTTCGTCTTCCGGGCGGATCGGCCGCAGCGTCAGCAGCTCCTGCCCCCAGCGCAGGACTTCGATGAGCTCCTGCGGGTAGGGTCGGATCGCAAAGCGGGCCGCCCCGCCGGGGCGCTCGGCGCTGACACGCACGCGCGCATCCAGCGCCACGGCACCCTGGGCATCGACCACCAGCGGGTTGATGTCGAGCTCGGCGATTTCCGGCACATCCGCCAGCAGCTGCGCCACGGCCAGCAGCGCGGCGTGCAGGCTGGGCCGGTGCGCCGGGGGGACGTCGCGCCAGCCGCGCAGCAGGCGCGCGATGCGCGTGCGCTCGATCAACGCTTCGGCCAGCGCGACGTTGAGCGGGGGCAGGGCGACCGCGCGGTCGGCCAGCACCTCCACGGCCGTGCCGCCGGCGCCAAACAGAATGACCGGACCGAACAGCGGATCAATCGTGGCGCCGACGATGACTTCGTGTGCGCCGCGGCGCTGCACCATTGGCTGCAGGGTGAAGCCCTGCAGGCGCGCCTCGGGACGGGCTTGCGTCACGCGCTGCAGCATGGCGCGGGCGGCGCTGCGCACTTCGTCGCCGCTGTGCAGGTTCAGGCGCACGCCGCCGACGTCGGATTTGTGCGTGATGTCGGGCGACAGGATCTTGAGCACGACCGGATAGCCCAGCTCGGCGGCTGCGGTGGCCGCGGCCTCGGGGTCGGGGGGCACGGTGCGGATCGGAGGGGTGGGCACGCCGGCGTGGGCCAGCAGCTGCTTGGCCTCGGGTTCGGTCAGCCAGGGGCGCCCTTCGTCCAGCGCGCGTTGCACCAGCGCGCGGATGGCGGGCAGATTCAGCCCGATGCCGGGCGGCGCCGGCGGGGTTTCCAGCAGCTCGGCCTGGTGGCGGTGGTACTGGCGCAGGAAGGAAAAGGCCCGCACGGCTTCCTCGGGCGTGGCAAAGTCCGGGATCCCGGCCGCGCGAAACCGCGCGCGGGCCGCGGCCACGGCGCCACTGCCGAGCCAGCAGCCCAGCACGCGCGGCGGCCGTTCGGTGGCCAGCGGCAGCAGCGCCTCCGCAATCGCCTCGCTGGGCACGATGGCCGTGGGGGCCTGGATGAACAGGATCGCGCTGTCGCGATCCTCGCGCAGGATGCGCAAGGCCTCCACGTAGCGCTCGGTGGGGGCATCGCCGATAATGTCCACCGGATTGGCGCGGGACCAGTTGCCCGGCAGCACCTCATCCAGCTGGTGCAGCGTCGATTCGCTCAGCGTGGCCAGCTCCACCCCCATGTGGGCGGCGGCATCGGCGGCCATGACCCCAGCCCCGCCGCCGTTGGTCAGCACCAGCAGCCGCTGGCTGCGGTTGTCGCGGAAACGCGCCAGGATTTCGGCGGCCAGAAACAGCTGATGCAGCGTGTGCACGCGCAGCATACCGGCGCGCGAGATGGCGGCATCGAAAACCTCATCGGAGCCGGCCAGCGCGCCGGTGTGGGAGGACGCCGCGCGCGCGCCTTGCGCCGAGCGGCCGGCCTTGACCAGCACCACCGGCTTGTTGCGTGCCGCCGCGCGGGCGGCCGACATGAATTTGCGCGGCGCGCTGATCGATTCGACATACATGAGGATCGCGCGCGTGCGCGCGTCGCTGCCCAGGTAGTCCAGCAGATCGCCGAAGTCCACATCGGCGTGCTCGCCCAGCGAGATGAAATGCGAAAAGCCAATGCCGCGGTCGTTGGCCCAGTCCAGCACGGCAGTCACCAGCGCGCCCGATTGCGACACGAAGGCGATGTTGCCGGGCTGCGCACTGGCGTGCGCGAAGCTGGCGTTGAGCCCCAGGTGCGGCACCAGCATGCCGATGCAGTTGGGGCCCAGGATGCGCAGCGTGTGCGGGCGCGCGGCTTGCAGCATGGCCTGCTTGAGCTGGGCGCTGAGCCCTGCGGTGATGACCACCGCCGCGCGGCAGCCGCGCGCGCCCAGCTCGGCGATGAGGCCCGGCACCGTCTCGGGCGGGGTGCAGACGACGGCCAGATCGGGGCTGAGCGGCAGTTCGGCCACGCTGGCGACCACCGGGGCCCCCAACGCGGGGCGGCGCGGGTTGACCGCGACCAGTTCACCGCAGAAGCGGCCGTGCAGGTTGTGCCAGACGGTGGCGCCGACACTGCCGGGGCGGTCGGAAGCGCCGATCACGGCCACCCGACGGGGTTGCAGCAGGGCGTCGAGGTTGCGGATCGTCATCGGGAAGGCTCCGTAGGTGGGGACGGGGCGGGGGTGGATCCTGCCGCATGGGCTGGGTTCGAAG
>JANWZF010000293.1 GCA_025054905.1 Tepidimonas sp. | reverse complement strand
GTCCACCTTGATCAACGCCTGGCTTGGCGAAGAGCGGCTGGTGGCGTTTGATCTGCCCGGCACGACGCGCGATGCGATCCGCGTGCCGTTTGAGCGGCAGGGGCGCCGCTTCGAACTGATCGACACCGCCGGGCTGCGCCGCAAGGGAAAGGTGTTTCAGGCGGTGGAAAAGTTCTCCGTCGTCAAAACCTTGCAGGCGATCGAAGGCGCGCACGTGGTGCTGCTGTTGCTGGACGCCACCGAGGGCGTCACCGAACAGGATGCGCACATCGCAGGCTTCATCCTCGACAGCGGCCGCTCGGTGGTGTTGGCGGTCAACAAATGGGATGCGGTGGATGCCTACCAGCGGCAATGCGTGCAGCGCTCGATCGAGGCACGACTGGGGTTTTTGAAGCACGCCCCGCTGCACTTCATCTCGGCGCGCCAGCGCCAGGGTATCCAGGCGCTGTGGGGGTCGATCGTGCGGGCGTACGAGTCGGCCATGATCAAGATGCCCACCCCGCTGCTGACGCGCCTGCTGTACGAGGCTGTGGCGTTTCAGGCCCCACGGCGCGCAGGCCATGTGCGCCCCAAGCTGCGCTACGCGCATCAGGGGGGGAACAATCCGCCGGTGATCGTGATCCACGGCAATGCACTGGAGCATGTCGGTGACGCCTACCGGCGCTATCTGGAGGCGCGCTTTCGCAAAGCCTTCGATCTGGTCGGCACGCCTTTGCGCATCGAGCTGCGCACCCAGGACAATCCGTTCGCCTGAGCGCACGCTGCGGCGGCGATTGTGGTAAGTTCGGCATCCCTTTTCTTCCTCCTTTCACGAACACGGAACATATCGTGAGCAACAACAAGGCCCAACTCCTTCAGGATCCGTTTCTCAACCAGCTGCGCCGCGAACACGTGCCGGTGTCGATTTATCTGGTCAACGGCATCAAGCTGCAAGGGCAGATCGAGTCGTTCGACCAGTACGTCGTGCTGCTGCGTAACACGGTGACGCAGATGGTGTACAAGCACGCCATCTCCACCATCGTGCCTGGCCGGCCGGTGCAGTTTTCGGCCACCGCCAACGCGGAGGGCTCGGCCTGACTGCCGCAGGACAGCCCGTCGCGGGGCGCGACGGGCCCAAGCGTGCGCCCGGCGTGATCCTGGTCGGGGTCGACTTGGGGCAGCCTCATTTCGACCCCACGCTGGCCGAGTTGGCCGAGCTGGCGCGCAGTGCCGGCTTTGAGGTGCTGGACCGCGTCGTTTGCCGACGCCGCGCTCCGGACGCTGCGCTGTTTGTCGGCAAGGGCAAGGCTGACGAAATCCAGGCCCTGGCCGCTGCGCACGCCGCAGCCGAGGTGCTGTTCGATCAGGCTTTGAGCCCGGCGCAGCAGCGCAACCTCGAGCGGCACCTGAAGCTGCCGGTCAACGACCGGGTGCTGCTGATCCTGAACATCTTCGCGCAGCGGGCGCGCAGCCACGAGGGCAAGCTGCAGGTCGAGCTGGCGCGCCTGCAGTACCTGCAGACGCGCCTGGTGCGGCGCTGGACTCACCTGGAGCGCCAAAGCGGCGGCATCGGCCTGCGGGGCGGGCCCGGCGAGACGCAAATCGAGCTGGACCGCCGCATGATCGCCGAGGCGATCCAGCGCACGCGCCAACGGCTGGACCTGGTCAAGCGCCAGCGCAACACCCAACGCCGCCAACGCCAGCGCCGCGGGACCTTCGATATCTCGCTGGTGGGCTACACCAACGCCGGCAAGTCCACGCTGTTCAACGCGCTGGTCAAGGCGCGCGCCTACGCGGCCGACCAGCTGTTTGCCACGCTGGATACCACCACGCGCCAGCTCTACCTCGGGCCCGAGGTCGGACAGGTGTCGCTGTCCGACACGGTCGGTTTCATCCGTGACTTGCCCCACACGCTGGTGGAGGCGTTTGCCGCCACGCTGCAGGAAGCGCGCGAGGCCGACCTGCTGCTGCACGTGGTGGATCTGGCCGATCCCCAGCACCCGGACAAGATCGATGATGTGCTGCGCGTGCTGCGCGACATCGGTGCAGGCGATATCCCGCAGGTGCTGGTGGCCAACAAGATCGATGCGCTGCCGCCAGCCCTGCAGCCGCGCGGGCGGCGCGATGAGGTGGAGCTCGACGGCCGGCGCGTCCCGCGCGTCTTCGTCAGCGCGGCCCAAGGCACAGGTCTGGATGAGCTGCGCGCCTTATTGGCCGAAATCGTACGGGCTCGGCATGCCGTGGCTGACGCGGGGTTGAGCGCTGATGCGGCACAATTGACGTATCCTTGAGAGGAACGAAAGCCGATGGACGACCACATCCCGGCAGGGTTTGAGCAAGGCGGGCCACGATCAGGCCCCTACGTTGGCGGGCGACGCCCATGGTGGCGTGGACTGCGGGCGGTGTTCAATCTGAACGATCCGCGCTGGGGCCGGGGCGATGAGGACGGCTCGGATGACGCTCGCCGTCCCCGCGGCAGTTCCCAGCAGCCCCCCGATCTGGACGAACTGTGGCGCGACTTCAATCGCAAGCTGGGTGGCCTGTTCGGCGGTCGTGGCGGCCGTGGTGACGGTGGCCGCGGAGGCTGGGGGGACGAACCGCTGCGCCGGCCCGATCCGAAAGGGGCGGGCATCGGCATCGGCCTGATCGCTGGTGTGGCGGTGCTGATCTGGCTGGGCACCGGCTTTTTTGTCGTCCAGGAAGGGCAGCAGGCTGTCATCACCCAGTTTGGCCGTTACCACAGCACGGTGGGGGCGGGTTTCAATTGGCGGCTGCCGTATCCGATTCAGCGTCACGAGACCGTGTTCGTGACGCAGATCCGCTCGGTCGACATCGGGCGTGACGCCATCGTGCGCGCCACCGGCCTGCGCGAGTCGGCGATGTTGACCGAAGATGAAAACATCGTCGAGATCAAATTCGCGGTGCAGTACCGGCTCAGCGACGCGCGCGCCTACCTGTTCAACAGCCGCGACCCCGATGCGGCGGTGGTCAAGGCAGCCGAGACCGCGGTGCGCGAAGTGGTTGGCAAGATGAAGATGGACGCGGCCCTGGCCGAAGAGCGCGAACAGATCGCCCCGCGCGTGCGCACGCTGATGCAGACCATTCTGGATCGCTACAACGTGGGCATCGAGATCGTGGGCATCAACCTGCAGGCCGGCGGCGTGCGCCCGCCCGAGCAGGTGCAGGCCGCTTTCGACGATGTGCTCAAGGCCGGTCAGGAGCGTGAGCGGGCCAAGAACGAAGCCGAGGCCTACGCCAATGACGTCGTGCCACGTGCCCGCGGTGCGGCGGCGCGCCTGCTCGAAGAAGCCGAAGGCTACAAGACGCGCATCGTCGAGCAGGCCAAGGGCGATGCGCAACGCTTTGCGCTGGTGCAGGCCGAGTACGCCAAGGCCCCCCAGGTGATGCGCGACCGCATGTACCTGGAGACGATGCAGCAGATCTACGCCAACGTGACCAAGGTGCTGGTGGACACGCGCGCGCAGTCGAGCCTGCTGTATTTGCCGCTGGACAAGATCATGCAGCAGGTCAGCGCTGGCGAAGCCAGTGCCCCGGCAGTCCCTTCAGCAGGGGCGGGCGCACCCGCGGCATCCTCCTCAGGGCGCGAGGCGCGTTCGCGCGATGATGCGCGCAGCCGCGAGCGTGAAGGGCGTTGACGCCAAAGGATCCACGACCCATGGCCAACCGTATCGGATTTTTCATTTCATCGCTGCTGGTGCTGCTGGCAGTGCTGAGTTCGACCCTGTTCGTGGTCGATCAGCGGCAGTATGGGGTGGTGTTCCAGCTGGGGCAGATTCGCCGGGTGGTCACCGAGCCGGGCCTGAACTTCAAGCTGCCGCCGCCGTTCCAAAACGTGTCGTACATCGACAAGCGGCTGCTGACGCTGGAGAGCACCGACACCGAGCCGACGCTGACCGCCGAGAAGCAGCGCGTGGTCATCGACTGGTACGTGCGCTGGCGCATTTCCGACCCGTCGGCCTACATCCGCAACGTCGGCCTGGATGAGCGCGCCGGGGCCGCGCAGCTGAACCGGGTGGTGCGCAACGCCTTTCAGCAGGAGGTCAACAAGCGCACGCTGCGCGAGCTGCTGTCGACCAAGCGCGAGGAGCTGATGGCCGCCGTGCAGCGCGAGGTGCTGGCTGCGGTGCGCGGGGCTGAAAAGCCCTGGGGCATGGACGTGGTGGACGTGCGCATCTCGCGCATCGACTACGCCGAGTCGATCACCCGCTCGGTCTACGACCGCATGGAGGCCGAGCGCAAGCGCGTGGCCAATGAGCTGCGTTCCACCGGCTTTGCCGAAGGGGAAAAGATCCGGGCCGAGGCTGACCGGCAGCGCGAGGTGATCCTGGCCGAGGCTTACCGGCGTGCGCAGACCCTCAAGGGTGAGGGCGACGCCGAGGCGGCGCGCATTTACAACCAGGCGTTCGGGCGTGACCCCGCGTTTGCGCAGTTTTACCGCAGTCTGGAGGCGTACAAGGCCAGTTTCGCGGGCAAGGGCGACGTGCTGGTGGTCGATCCGTCGTCGGAGTTTTTCAAGGCGTTCAAGGGCTCCGCAGTGGCCCCGTCCGGGCGTTGAACCTTGGCCGCGGGCCGGCCGCGGTACAATGCCCGCTTTGTCCGCTCACGTCCCGAGTCATGTCCGCCTGGCTGCTGCCGGATCATATCGCCGATGTTTTGCCCTCGGAGGCGCGTCACCTCGAGGATCTGCGCCGCCTCCTGCTGGAGGCGGCGCGGCGCTACGGCTACGAGCTGGTGATTCCGCCGCTGCTGGAGCACCTCGACTCGCTGCTGACCGGCACCGGCGAAGCGCTGGAGCTGCAGACCTTCAAATTGGTCGATCAACTGTCGGGGCGCACACTGGGGCTGCGTGCCGACACGACGCCGCAGGTGGCGCGCATCGATGCGCACCTGCTCAACCGGCAAGGGGTCACGCGGCTGTGTTACTGCGGGCCGGTGCTGCACACGCGCGCCGGCGGAGTGCACGGCAGCCGTGAGCCGCTGCAGTTTGGCGCGGAAATCTACGGCCACGCGGGCCGTGAAGCCGATCTGGAAATTCTGGAGCTGGCGCTCGAAGCCCTGCGCAGCGCGGGGCTGGATGCACTGCAGGTCGATTTGGGCGATGTGCGCGTGGTGGATGCCGTGCTGCAGGGTCACGGCCTGCCGGCCGCGCAGGTCGGCGCGATTCACCAGGCGCTGGCCGCCAAAGACATGGCGACGTTGCAGACGCTCGGCGCCGGATTGCCGGCGTCGGTGCGCGACGCCTTGCTGGTTTTGCCCGCACTGTGGGGTGGGGTGGAGGTGCTCGAGCAGGCCGCGCAGCGGCTGCCCACCAGTGCCGCGCTGCACGCGGCGTTGGATGACTTGCGCTGGCTGCACGACCGGCTGCAGGAGACGGAAGCGCCGCCGCAGATCAGTTTCGATCTGGCCGACCTGCGCGGCTATGCCTACTACACCGGGGTCCGTTTTTCGGTGTTGGGCGGGGCAGGGCTGCGGCAGGAGGTCGCGCGCGGGGGGCGCTACGACGCCGTCGGTGCGGTGTTCGGGCGCCAGCGGCCCGCAGCCGGCTTCAGCCTCGACGTCAAGCAGCTGGTGCGCCTGGTGCCGGCTGCGCCGCTGCGGGCGGCGATCCGTGCGCCGTGGCGGCACGATGACGCGGCGCTGCGCGCCACCGTGGCGGCTCTGCGCGCGCAGGGGGAGACGGTGGTGTGCGTGCTGCCTGGGCACGAGCACGAGGTGGACGAATTCGCCTGCGACCGCGAGCTGGTGCTGCACGCCGGGGCCTGGGTCGTGCAGCCGCGGGCGGCAGCGTCCTGACGACTTCCAAGCGCCTGCCCGCTGTGGCCGTACTTTTCAGGTGCCCAACGACGAACACGAGCGATGACAAATCAAGCCTTCCAGCCCCAGCCGGGGCGCAACGTGGTGGTGGTCGGCACCCAGTGGGGTGACGAAGGCAAGGGCAAACTGGTCGACTGGCTGACCGAAACCGCGCATGGGGTGGTGCGCTTTCAGGGCGGACACAACGCGGGCCACACCTTGGTCATCGGGGGCGTCAAGACCGCGCTGCACCTCATTCCCAGCGGCATCATGCGCCCGGGTGTGCGCTGCTACATCGGCAACGGCGTGGTACTGTCGCCGGCCAAGCTGCTGGAGGAGATCGAGGGCCTGGAGCGCGCCGGCGTGGAAGTGCGCAGCCGCCTGCGCATCAGCGAAGCGTGTCCGCTGATCCTGCCGTTTCACGCCGCGCTGGACGTGGCGCGTGAGGCCGCCAAGGAAAAGGCTGGCGCGGCCAAAATTGGCACCACTGGCCGCGGCATCGGCCCCGCCTACGAGGACAAGGTCGCGCGCCGCGCGCTGCGGGTGCAGGACCTCAAGCACCCCGAGCGCTTTGCGGCCAAGCTGCGCGAGCTGCTGGAGCTGCACAACCACGTGCTGGTGACGTTGCTTGGGTCGGACAGCCTCGACTGGAGTCCGGCGCTGGCGCCCTACCTCGAGCGCGGACGGGTGCGCTTTGAGCCGGTGTACGAGGAGGCGATGCGCCAGGCCGAGGCGCTGCTGCCGATGGTGGCCGATGTCTCGCGCGAGCTCAACGAGGCGCACCGGCAGGGGGCCAACCTGCTGTTCGAAGGCGCGCAGGGCACGCTGCTGGACATCGATCACGGTACCTATCCGTTTGTGACGTCGAGCAACTGCGTGGCCGGTAACGCCGCGGCGGGCTCCGGCGTCGGCCCCGGGCTGCTGCACTATGTGCTGGGCATCACCAAGGCTTACTGCACCCGCGTCGGTGGGGGGCCGTTTCCGACCGAGCTCGACTGGCAGACCGAAGGCACCCCCGGCTGGCACATGGCCACGGTCGGCGCCGAAAAAGGCACCACCACCGGTCGCGCCCGCCGCTGCGGCTGGTTCGATGCGGCGCTGCTGAAGCGCTCGGCGCAGGTCAATGGACTGTCCGGCCTGTGCATCACCAAGCTGGATGTGCTCGACGGACTGCCGGAGCTCAAGCTGTGCGTCGGCTACCGCCTCGATGGGCAGACCCTCGATCTGCTGCCGCTGGGGGCCGAGGAGATCGCGCGCTGTGAGCCGATCTACGAGACGCTGCCCGGCTGGAGCGAGCCCACCGCAGGCATCACGCGCTATGAGGACCTGCCGCGTAACGCCCGGCGCTACCTCGAGCGCATCGAGGCCACCACCGGCGTGCCGATCCACATCATCTCGACAAGTCCGGATCGCGACCATACCATCCTGCTGCGGCATCCGTTTGCGGCCTGAGAGACAAGGCACCCGCGCGGCGCGCCCCGAAAGAACCACCGACATGCTCACCGAAGACGGCAAGCACCTGTACGTCTCGTACGACGAGTACCACAACCTGATCGAGAAGCTCGCGATCAAGATTTACCAGTCGGGCTGGGAGTTCGACACCATCCTGTGCCTGGCGCGTGGCGGCATGCGTCCGGGTGACATCCTCAGCCGCATCTTCGACAAGCCGCTGGCGATCATGTCCACCAGCTCTTACCGGGCGGAGGGTGGCACGGTGCGTGGGCAACTGGACATCGCGCGCTACATCACCACGCCCAGGGGGGAAATCGCCGGCCGCGTGCTGCTGGTCGATGATCTGGCCGATTCGGGGCACACCCTCAAGGCGGTGGTGGAGCTGCTGCGCACCCACTACCCGCCGATCACCGAACTGCGCACCGCGGTGCTGTGGACCAAGGCGGTATCGATCTTCACGCCGGACTATTCGGTGGAATTCCTGCCGACCAATCCCTGGATCCACCAGCCCTTCGAGTGCTACGACAATTTGCGGCCGCAGCAGCTGCTGGCCAAATGGAAGGTCTGAGCACCCGGCTGATTCACCACCCGTACCGCGCGCCGGACGGGTTCGAGGCTGCGCCGGTGGCGGTGCACAAGGCCTCCACGGTGTTTTTTCCGAACGTGGCGGCGCTGCGCACGCGCCGTTGGCAAGACAAAAGCGGCTACACCTACGGCCTGCACGGCACCCCCACCACGTTCACGCTGGAGCAGCGTCTGGCCGCGCTGGAAGGGGGGCGCCACTGCGTTTTGGCCCCCAGCGGGCTGGCCGCTATTGCGCTGGTGGACCTGGCGCTGCTGCGCAGCGGCGACGAGGTGTTGATCCCCGACAATGCCTATGGGCCCAGTCTGGCCTTGGCCGAGCATGAGCTGGCGGCCTGGGGGATTGCTCACCGTCGCTACGACCCGCTGGATCCCGCCGCGCTGGCCGCGGCCATCACCCCCCGCACCCGGTTGGTGTGGCTGGAGGCGGCCGGCTCGGTGACGCTGGAGTTTCCTGACGGGCCCGCGCTGGTGGAGGTGGTGCGGCGTGCCAACGTCGGGCGTGCTCGCCCCATCGTCACCGCGCTGGACGACACCTGGGGTGCTGGCGTGGCCTACCAGCCGTTCGAGTGGGGGGTGGACATCGCGATGCAGGCCCTGACCAAATACGCCAGTGGCGGGGCCGATGTGCTGATGGGAGCCGTGGTCACGCGCGATGACCGCCTGCACCAGGCGCTGCTGATGACCCACATGAGGCTCGGGCTCGGGGTGGGGGCCAACGACGTCGAAGCTGTGCTGCGGGGCCTGCCGACGCTGGCGCTGCGCTACCGAGCCCAGGACCGGGGCGCGCGCGTATTGGCCCGGTGGCTGGCCCGTCAGCCGCGGGTGGCGCGCGTGCTGCATCCGGCGCTGCCGGGCTCGCCTGGACATGAGCACTGGAAGCGCCTGGCCCGGGGGGCAGCAGCCTTGCTGACCGTGGTGTTCGACGACGACGTGCGGCCCGAGCGGGTCGATGCCTTCTGCGACGCGCTGCGCGTGTTTCGCCTGGGCTACAGCTGGGCCGGCCCCGTCAGCCTGTGCGTGCCCTACGATGTGCCGGCCCTGCGCCAGCGTCCCTGGCCGCACGCGCCGCGCGTGGTGCGGCTGGCCATCGGGCTGGAGGACGTGGCCGATCTGCG
>JANWZF010000159.1 GCA_025054905.1 Tepidimonas sp. | reverse complement strand
GGCTAGCAGCAGCGACACCGGCCCCACCAGGGGCTCCACGCGCAGGCCCAGCTGATGCGCGGCGCGCACCAGCGCGCTGCCGGGGTCGGCGATGGCGGGCATGCCCGCTTCGCTGAGCAGCCCCACGTCATGCCCTTGCAGCGCAGGCTGCAGCAGCGCGCGCGCGGCCACCTCGGCCTGCGCGCTGGCGTCACCCTGCTTGTGCCAGGCGCGCGGCAGCTCGGTCAGGCTCAGGCTCTGCAGCGGTGCCGCCAGCGGCTGCACGGCCTGCACGCGCTTCAGAAAGGCGCGCGCGCTGCGCGCGTTTTCCACGATCCAGTGCGTCAGGGTCGCGGCACGCTGCAGCGTGGCCGGCGGCAGCAGCGCCTGCACGTCGCCCTGGGGCGTGCAGCCGAAGTCCAGCGGAGTGGGCACCAGCACCAGTGCGCCGCGGCCGTCGCCGTGCGCGGTCATGGCAGCTCCAGCCCGGCGGCGCGCAGCCAGCGCGCGGTGCGGATCAGCGGCAGCCCGATCAGCGCGGTGGGGTCGTCGCTGACGATGGCCTCCAGCAAGGCGATGCCTAGGCCTTCGCTCTTGGCGCTGCCGGCGCAGTCGTAGGGACGTTCGGCCTGCAGGTAGCGCTCGATCTCGGCGTCGCTCAGTTGACGCAAGCGCACTTCCACGTGCGCCATGTCCTCGGCCACCCAGCCGCTGGCGTGGCAGACCAGTGCCAGCGCGGTGTGAAAGTACACCGTGCGCCCGCTCATCGCGCGCAGTTGGGCGACGGCGCGTTCGTGGCTGCCGGGCTTGCCCAGGGGCTGGCCGTCCAGTTCGGCCACCTGGTCGCTGCCGATGACCAGGGCCTCGGGGTAGCGGGCAGCCACGTCGTCGGCTTTGGCGCGGGCCAGCCGGGCTGCCAGCGCCGCCGGCGCCTCACCCGGGCGGGGGGTTTCGTCCACGTGCGGCGCGGCGGTCTGGAAGGGCACGCGCAGCCGGGCCAGCAGTTCGCGCCGGTACGGCGACGTGGAGCCCAGCACCAGCGTGCGCACGGGGCGGGCAGGAATCTGCGCTTGGATCATGCGCATATTGTCGCTGCGCGCTATGCTTGCTCATCTTACCGAGCCCTTGACGTAACGTCGTTCTGCCCACGGGTACCATGTCGATGCCCAGCATTCCATCGCCGCACGGGGACAGCCTGCAAGAGCAGTGGCATCCGCTGTGCCGCAGCGCCGATCTGCGCGATGGCGGCGAGGCGGTGCCGTTTGACGTGCGCTGGCGGGGCCACGTCTGCCGGGCGTTTGCGATCCGCTTCCGGGGGCAGGTGCGCGCCTATCTCAACCGCTGCAGCCATGTGGCGATGGAAATGGACTGGCAGCCCAACCGGTTTTTCGATGTCACGGGTCAGCTGCTGGTCTGTGGGGCGCACGGTGCGCTGTTCGATCCGCTCAGCGGGCGCTGCGTCGGTGGTCCGGGGCGCGGGCCGCTGGTGGCCATCGAGGTGCGCGACGACGGCGTCATGGTCCATTGGCGGTCACAATACGATCTGCAACCTGTGGTGTTTTGACCTCTGCTGTCTGACCGGCTTGGGCCGGTGCCTTCGATCCATGACTTCTGCCGATTCGACCCCTGAGGCCCCTGCGGCCGCGCCTGCGCCGGCCGAGGCCAGCGTTGCTGGTTGGGAACGTGCGCTGGTGGAGCGGCTCGTGCTGGCCACGCTGGCCGAGCAGCGTGCCGCGCGGCGCTGGCGCAATGTCTGGCGCAGCGTCTGGTTGCTGCTGGCGCTGGCGGTGGCTTGGCTGGCCTACGGTGAGACGGTGCTGCCCAGCAAGCCCAAAAGCACCCCGCATACCGCGCTGGTGGAAGTGCGTGGTCCGATCGGTGCGGAGCACGAGGCCAACGCCAGCGCCCTGGTGGGAGCGCTGCGTGCGGCCTTTGAGGATCCAGGTGCGCAGGCGGTGGTGCTGCTGATCGACTCCCCCGGGGGCAGTCCGGTGCAGGCCGGCATCGTCAACGACGAAATCTGGCGCCTGAAGGACAAGCACGACAAGCCGGTGTACGCGGTGGTGGAGGAGACCTGCGCCTCGGCGGCCTACTACATCGCCGCGGCGGCCGACCGGATCTACGTGGACAAGGCCAGCCTGGTGGGCAGCATCGGCGTGCTGATGGATGGATTTGGCTTCACCGGGCTGATGGACAAGCTGGGCATCGAACGGCGGCTGCTGACCGCCGGCGAGAACAAGGGATTTCTGGACCCGTTCAGCCCCCAGACGCCGGCACACCGCGCGCACGCGCAGCGCATGCTCGACGACATCCACCGGCAGTTCATCGACGTGGTGCGCAAGGGCCGCGGCCAGCGTCTGAAGGAAACGCCAGAGACTTTCACCGGGCTGGTGTGGACGGGCCAGCGGGCGGTGGAAATGGGGCTGGCCGACGATTTCGGCAGCCTGGACCACGTGGCGCGCGAGGTGGTGCAGGCGGAGGAGATCATCGACTACACCCAGCGTGAAAGCATGGCCGAGCGGCTGGCGCGGCGCCTGGGCGCTGGCGCAGCCGACACGATGATGCGGATGGCGCGCAGCGCCGGGCCGGCATGGCGCTGAACCCGCAGCAACCCGTCGCGCGGCTCCTGGTGGTGGGCGGGGGCATGGCCGGGCTGGGCGCAGCCCTGGCCGTGCAGCGCGCGCGCCCGGACGTGGCCATCACGCTGCTGGAGCAGGCACCGGAGTTTTCCGAAATCGGCGCGGGCATCCAGCTCGGCCCCAACGCGGTGCGCGTGCTGCACGACTGGGGGCTGGCCGAGGCGCTGGCGCGCGTGGCCGCCTTTCCGCAGCGCCTAAGCGTGCGTCGCGCCACCGACGGGGTGACCCTCGGCACGCTGCCGCTGGGGGCGGCGGTGCAGCAGCGCTACGCGGCCCCCTACGCCACCATCCACCGTGCCGATCTGCACACCCTGCTGCTGCGCGCGCTGCAGGAGGGGCCGGCAGCTCTCTATACCGGCCAGCGTGTGCAGCGTCTGGAGCTGCAGCCCGACGGGGTGTGCGCGGTCGGCAGTGACGGGCAGCTCTGGCCGGCGGATGCGGTGCTGCTGGCCGACGGGATCTGGAGCACGCTGCGCAGCCGGTTGCTGGGCGATGGGGCGCCGGTTTTCAGCGGCCATGTCGCCTACCGCGGCCTGCTGCCGCTGAAGGATGCGCCGGCTTCGGTGCCGCCGGAGGAGGTGGTGGCCTGGCTTGGCCCGCGGCTGCACGGTGTGCACTATCCGGTGCGGGCCGG
>JANWZF010000217.1 GCA_025054905.1 Tepidimonas sp. | reverse complement strand
ACGCTGGCGCTGGCTTCAGGGGCGGCCTGCGGGGCCGGTTCAGCGCGTGGCTGGCGCTCGCGACGGTCACGGCGGCCGTTGACCGCGCTTTCCTCGTGGGTTCCAGCCCCGGCCGCGGTTGGGGCGGAAGGCAACGGGGCGGCGCCGTTGGCGGCGGTGCGCTCACCGTCGCCGGTGCGTAGGGCGCGCGGGGCCCGCTCGTCGCGCGGCTGGGCGGTGCGGGCACCGGCCTGCCGGGCTGCCTCGCCGTTGCGGTTGTCCTGTGGACCCGATGGGGGCCGCTGGCCGCGCCGTGCCCGGGGGTCGCGGCGCGGCTGCGCGACGGTCTCGGGCGAGGCGGCTGGGGCACCGCCCGCCCCTGGTCGAGAGGGCGTGGCCGCTGGCATGGGCGCAGGGCCCGCTGGCGCCGCCTGCAGCCCAAACAGACGGCGCAGCCAGGCAAAAAAGCCTTTGTCCACGTTGGCCGCCGCGGCAATCGGCGCCGGCGCGGTCGCCACCGACGGCGCGGCCGTGGGAGCTGCCGACGGCTGCGGCACTGGGGGCGGGGCTGCCGGGGAATCGGCCGCCTTGGCTGAGCCCACCGGCGCCGGGGTGTCGGGCAGCACCCCCTTGATGATCGGTTCCTGGCGGTTGGTGCGCTCCTGGCTGCGCCGCGTCACCAGTGCCACGTCCTCGGCCATGTCGGCGAGCTTGTAGCTGGCATCCAGATTGTCCAGGCGCGGGTCGTCGTGTTTGAGGCGCTCCAGCTTGTAGTTGGGCGTCTCCAGCGACTTGTTGGGCACCAGCAGCACGCTGATGCGCTGCTTGAGCTCGATTTTGGTGATTTCGACGCGCTTTTCGTTGAGCAGGAAGCTGGCCACATCCACCGGCACCTGCACCAGCACCGCGGCGGTGTTGTCCTTGAGCGATTCTTCCTGGATGACGCGCAGGATCTGCAGGGCCGAGCTTTCGGTGTCGCGGATGTGCCCTGAGCCGCCGCAGCGCGGGCAGGGGATGGAGGCGCCTTCGGACAGCGTCGGACGCAGCCGCTGGCGGCTCATCTCCAGCAGCCCGAACTTGCTGATCGGCGCGAACTGCACGCGTGCGCGGTCCTGCTTGAGCGCCTCGCGCAGGCGGTTTTCGACTTCCCGGCGGTTTTTGCTGTCCTCCATGTCGATGAAGTCGATCACGATCAGGCCGCCCAGGTCGCGCAGGCGGGCCTGGCGTGCCACCTCATCGGCGGCCTCCAGGTTGGTGCGCAGTGCCGTCTCCTCGATGTCGCCGCCCTTGATGGCGCGCGCCGAGTTGACGTCGATGGCCACCAGCGCCTCGGTCTGGTCGATCACGATCGCACCGCCCGACGGCAGCGTGACGGTGCGGCTGTAGGCGGTCTCGATCTGGTGCTCAATCTGGAAGCGCGAAAACAGCGGCGCATTGTCGCGGTAGCGCTTGACACGGTTGACGTACTCGGGCATCACGTGCGACATGAAGCCGCGCGCCTGCTCGTAAATATCGTCGGTGTCGATTAGGATTTCGCCGATGTCGCTGTTGAAGTAGTCGCGGATCGCGCGAATGACCAGGGTGGATTCCTGGTAGATCAGCTCAGGCTTGCTCAACGCCTTGGCCGCGCTTTCGATCGCGTTCCACAGCTTGAGCAGGTAGTTGAGGTCCCACTGCAGCTCGGCGGCTTCGCGGCCGATGCCGGCGGTGCGCGCGATGATGGACATGCCACTGGGGTATTCCAGTTTGTCCAGTGTGGCTTTCAATTCGGCGCGATCTTCCCCCTCGATGCGGCGGCTGACGCCGCCGCCGCGTGGATTGTTGGGCATCAGCACGACGTAGCGCCCGGCCAGACTGATAAAAGTGGTTAGGGCCGCGCCCTTGTTGCCGCGCTCTTCCTTTTCGACCTGGACCAGCAGTTCCTGGCCTTCCTTGATGACGTCCTGGATGCGCGCCTGCGAGGGCGGCACGTTGCCCTGGAAGTATTGCTTGGAGATTTCCTTGAACGGCAAAAAGCCGTGCCGGTCTTCACCGTAATCGACAAAGCACGCCTCCAGCGACGGCTCCACGCGCGTGACGACCGCCTTGTAAATATTGCCCTTGCGCTGCTCGCGCCCTTCGATTTCGACTTCGTAGTCGAGCAGCTTTTGCCCATCGACGATCGCCAGGCGGCGCTCTTCGGCCTGCGTGGCGTTGATCAGCATGCGTTTCATCGTGTCGTTCCGTTTCTCTCAGTGTCAACACGCCCGGGCCAGCGGGCGCACGGCAGCCGCGAACCGGGGGCCGATCGAGCGAACGACTGGGAATTGCCGGAGAGCCGCAGGACAGGCGTCAGGCGATGACCAGCCAGCGGCTGGGCAGGGCGCAGCTGACGCGCCCGGGCGTGGGCGCGTGGATCACGGTGAGCAAACAGGACGGGCCGGGCAAAAGCATCGCGGGGCGCGCGTCGCGGTGGTCACTGGTGTCCGCGTGCAGCCAGCGGCAGGATGGCACGGAGGGCTGCACGTTGGGGTATTCCGTACGGGTTCGCTGCAAAAGGCATCGGTTCATCCGCCGGTGGCAACGGTGCGCGGACCTCATCGCGGTGGCACCGGCCCTGCTGCTGACATTGCGCACGGGCGGACGTTGTCGGCCATGATCGTCTGCCGGACGGGCCGGGGCCGCGTGGCGTACACTCGTTGCCTTTGCGCGGATGCCCGGAAAAACACCCGGACAGACTTGTTGAATTATAGGGTCAGGCCAGCGCCGCGTGTGACCGACGGGCTTGGCCTTCTTCTGGTGTAGCCAGCGCTGCATGAGCGATTCCGTCCCCGCCGTGGCCTACCTGACGGTCGATGTCGAATCGGCCGGTCAGCGTCTGGACAACTACCTGTTGCGTGAGCTCAAGGGCGCTCCCAAGACCCTGATCTACCGCATCATTCGCAGCGGCGAGGTGCGCGTGAACAAGGCGCGTGCACGCGCCGAGACACGGTTGCAGGCCGGTGACGTGGTGCGCGTGCCGCCGCTGCGGCTCGCGGCGCCTGCGGCGCCACCCGCCGTGCCGCGGGCTCCTGCACGTGAATTTGACGTGCTGTACGAGGATGACTGGCTGCTGGCGTTGAACAAGCCGGCGGGCGTGGCGGTGCACGGCGGCAGCGGCGTTTCGTACGGCGTGATTGAACAGCTGCGCCGGGCGCGGCCGCAGGCGGCGCTGCTGGAGCTCGTGCACCGTCTGGACCGCGACACCAGTGGGGTGTTGCTGGTGGCCAAAAAGCGCAGTGCGCTGAAGGCCCTGCAGGATCAGTTCCGTCAGCGCAGCACCGGCAAGGTCTATCTGGCGCTGGTGCGCGGCGACTGGCCAGCCGCGCGCAAGGTCATCGACGTGCCGCTGCAGCGCTACCTGTTGCCGGATGGCGAGCGCCGGGTGCGGGTCGTGGCTCCCGACGATCCACTCGGGCAGCCGGCGCTGTCGCTGGTGCGGCCGTTGGGCCGTGTGACGCCGCCGCCGTCGTGTCCAACTCCGGCTGATGCGGGCACCACCCTGTTGGCTGTGACGATCAAAACCGGACGCACGCACCAGATCCGCGTGCACTTGGCGCACGTGGGGCATCCGATTGCTGGTGACGACAAATATGGCGATTACGCCTGGAACCGGGCCCTGGCGCGTTGTGGACTGGCGCGGATGTTTCTGCATGCCTGGCGGTTGACGTTGCGCCATCCGGTGGATGGACGGGTGCTGCAGCTGCAGGCGCCCGTGCCCGCGGAATTGCGCGATTGGGGTGACGTGGCGCGTTTTTTGGAATAGAATCGCATCTGCGCAATGCGCAGGTTTTGACTGCCAACCGATATCAACCCAGGAACGTCGAACATGCCGACCTATGCCGAACTCAAAGCCCAGGCCGAAGCCCTGCTGAAGCAAGCCGAAGAAGTGCGTCAGCAAGAACGTGCCGGGATCATCGCCGAGATCCGTGCCAAAATGGTAGAATATGGCATCAGCGCCGAGGAATTGGCCTCGGGCGGACGCGGCCGCCGGCGCAGCACGCGCTCCAAGGCCGAGCCGAAATACCGTGGCCCCAACGGCGAACTGTGGTCGGGCGGTCCCGGTCGCAAGCCGGAATGGGTGCGCCAGATCCTGGCCGCCGGCGGTGACATCGAGCAATACCGGATTGCACGCTGACGTTGCGCGGCGGCGCAATCCATGGGCGACCGTCCATGGAGGGCCAAAGGCGTCCCTGGCGCCGTTGGCTTTTGTTTTCGGTGGGCCAGGAATCGATCGGCCTGGGACCGTCAGGGCGCTAGGCGGAAGCTTGATTGGGGTCATGTCCAGATGTCGTGGGAAGCTGCAGAGGCGGCAGGCGGATCATCGAGGGTGGTCCCGCGTCGCTTCGAACTGATCGTTTTCGACTGGGATGGCACGCTGTTCGATTCGACCGCGCTGATCGTGCAGTGCATTCAGGCGGCGGTGCGTGACGTCGGCGCGCATCCGCCCAGTCCCGAGCGCGCGGCCTGGGTCATCGGCATGGGGTTGGCGCAGGCGCTGGCGCATGCGGCCCCCGAGGTGCCGCCCGAGCGTCACGGCGAACTGGTGCGCCGCTACCAGCAGCACTGGTTTGCACGCCAGCACGAAGTCACGTTGTTCGACGGCGTGGTGCCGATGCTGCACGAATTGCGCACGCGCGGCCATCGCCTGGCGGTGGCCACCGGCAAGAGCCGGCGCGGGCTGGATGCGGCGCTGCAGACCGTGCAGCTGCAGGGGCTGTTCGACGCTTCGCGCACGGCCGACGAGACCGCCAGCAAACCCCATCCCCAGATGTTGCTGGAGCTGATGGAGGAGCTGCAGGTCGAGCCGCAGCACACGCTGATGATTGGCGATACGACCCACGACCTGCTGCTGGCACGCAACGCCGGCTGCGCGGCGGTGGCGGTCAATTACGGTGCTCATGCCCACGAGGATTTGCTGGCGCATGAACCGTTGGCCGTGGCGCACTCGGTGGCAGAGCTGCGCCAGTGGTTGCGTGCCCATGCCTGAGATCCGGAAGTTGGCCGCGGTCATGGGCATCCAGTGGTTTCCCGGTCACATGCGCGCCACGCTGCGCGCGCTCAGCGAGCGGCTCAAAACCATCGACGTGGTCATCGAGCTGCTGGATGC
>JANWZF010000213.1 GCA_025054905.1 Tepidimonas sp. | reverse complement strand
AAGTGCTGCGTGACCGGCCTGGACGTGCCTGAGCTGCTGCGGGCCTCGCACATCCGCCCCTGGGCCCACTGTGAAAACGACGAGCAGCGGCTGGACGTGTTCAACGGGCTCCTGCTGGCGCCGCACCTGGACGCGTTGTTCGATGCTGGATGGATCACCATCGATGACGCGGGAAACGTGCGTCTGTCGGCCCAACTGACCGCCCAACGGCGCGCGGCGCTGGGCCTTCACGGCGAGCTCCAAGTGATCCGTCTGCACGCCCAGCACCACAGCTACCTCGACTTTCACCGGCGAAAGGTCTGGAAGGGCTGAGTCCGAGATCCAGTTGGATTTCAGGTCTCAGCATGGCCGACAGACCCGTGGTCAGAGCGCAATGGTAGGGTGGACCCCGTTCGGCCTTTCAGTCCCCGCGCGTCTGGCTCAGCGCCTGCCCCACCAGCTTGGCGGTGATGTCAACAATCTGGATCATGCGCTCGTAGGGCATGCGCTGCGGGCCGATCACGCCGAGCGTGCCTACCACCTCCCCGTCAACCTCGAACGGCGCGCTGACCACCGACAGCTCTTCGAACGGAATGGCCTGGCTTTCGCCGCCGATGAAGATGCGCACGCCATCGGCCTGGCTGGAGATGTCCAGCAGCCGCATCACCTGGGTTTTTTGCTCGAACAGGTCGAACAGACGGCGCAGGTGGCCCATGTCGCGGGCGAAGTCATCCACCTCCAGCAGGTTGCGCTCGCCGGCGATGACCACATCGTCCTGCTGCGCGGCCTCGGAGCTGGCCTCCACCGCCCTGACCATCAGGCCCGCGATCTCCCCGCGTAGCTGATCGACCTCGCCGCGCAGCCGCTCGCGCACCGCATCCAGCGTCAAGCCGGCGTAGTGCGCGTTGAGAAAATTGGCCGCCGTCTGCAGCTGGTCTTGCGTGAACTCGGTGCTCGGGTGCAGGATGCGGTTTTGCACCTCGCCCTCGGGCGTGACCAGGATCACCAGCACGCGCCGCTCCGACAGGCGCAAAAATTCGATGTGACGAAACACCACCGGCCGGCGCGGCACACGCACCACGCCGACAAAGTGCGACAGCTGCGACAGCAGCTGCGCGGCCTGGCTGAGCACCTGGCGCGGCTGCTCGGCGGCCAGCGCCGCCGCAGCGGGCAGGGCCTCCAGCGCCGGCAGCTCCTGGCGGCGCACGGTCAGCATCGTGTCGACGAAATAGCGATACCCACGCGCGGTGGGCACCCGCCCGGCCGAGGTGTGCGGACTCGTCACCAGCCCCAGCTCCTCCAGGTCGCTCATCACGTTGCGGATGGTGGCCGGCGACAGGTCCAGCCCGGCGGCCTTCGACAGCGTGCGCGAGCCCACCGGCTGGCCTTCGGCGATGTAGCGTTCCACCAACGCTTTGAGCAGGAGTTTGGCGCGCTCGTCCAGCATCGTTGCACGGTCAAAAGAACATGTTGTAATTTGAGCATGAATCCAGCCGCGTTGCAGCCCGCCGAGTCCATGCCGCGCCCCCCTGCGCTGCGCTACGAGCGTGTGGCCCTGGTGGGCAAACCCAACGCGGCCGGCAGCGCTGCGGTACTGGCGCGGGTGGTCGACTTTCTGCACGCCCAGGGCTGCGAGGTGACGCTGGAGCATGACACCGCCCAGCACGTGGGGGCGGTGGGGGACCGGGTGCTGGACGTCGCCGGCATCGGCGCGCACTGCCAGCTGGCGCTGGTGGTGGGCGGCGATGGCACGATGCTGGGCATCGGCCGGCGGCTGGCACCCTGGGGCGTGCCCCTGATCGGCATCAACCAGGGGCGGCTTGGCTTCATCACCGACATCGCCTTCGAAGGTTTCGAGACCGTGCTCAAGCCCATGCTCGCAGGGGCCCATCTGGAAGAACGGCGCGCGCTGCTGCAGGCCGGGGTCTGGCGCGACGGCCACTGCGAGTTTGACACCATCGCGATGAACGACGTGGTGGTCAACCGCGGCAGCGCCCCGAGCATGGTGGAGCTGCGCGTCGAGGTCGATGGCCGTTTCGTGGCCAACATGCGTGCCGACGGCCTGATCATCGCCTCGCCCACCGGTTCCACCGCTTACGCACTGTCGGCCGGCGGCCCGCTGCTGCACCCCGGCATCGACGGCTGGGTGATGGTGCCGATCGCGCCGCACACGCTGTCCAACCGGCCGGTGGTGCTGCCGGCCACCAGCACGATCGCCATCGAGGTGGTGGCCGCGCGCGACCCCAGTGCACACTTCGACATGCAGACCTTCACCAGCCTGTTGCCGGGCGACCGCATTGTCGTGCGGCGCTCGCAGCACGTGCTGCGGCTGCTGCACCCGCTGGGCTGGAACTACTTCGACACCCTGCGCGGCAAGCTGCACTGGAACGAGGGTGTGGTGGCATGATCGGCCCATCCGAAGAAGGAGACGGATCACCATGAGCTGGCTGCGGCTGGCCATTCGCGATTTCGTCATCGTCGAGCGGCTCGACCTGGAGCTGGGGGAAGGCTTTACCGCGCTGACCGGCGAGACCGGTGCTGGCAAGTCGATCCTGATCGATGCGCTGCAGCTGCTGCTGGGCGGCCGTGCCGAGGCCACGCAGGTGCGCGAGGGGGCGACCCGCGCCGAGGTGGCCGGCGAGTTCGACGTTGTGCCGGCGGCGTACGCCTGGCTGGCTGAGCAGGGCTTTGAGCCCCGCCCCGGCGAGCCGCTGCTGCTACGGCGCGTCATCGACGGGCAGGGTCGCAGCCGCGCCTGGATCGACGGCAGCCCTGCCACCGCCGCCCAGCTGCGCACCCTGGGGCAGTGGCTGGTGGACATCCATGGCCAGCACGCGTGGCAGAGCCTGATGCGCGCCGAGGCGGTGCGCGAGCTGCTGGATGCCTACGCCCGGGTGGACACCACGGCGCTGCAGGCCGCGTGGCGGGCCTGGCGCGACGCAGAGACGGCCTTGCAGCAGGCGCGGGCCCGCCAGGCCCAGGCGCAGCAAGAACGCGAGCGGCTGCAGTGGCAGATCGACGAAGTGGCGCGGCTGGCGCCGGGGGACGACGAGTGGGACGAGCTCAACCGCCAGCACGCCCGGCTGGCGCACGCGCAGGCACTGCTGGATGCCGCGCACGAGGCGATGGAGGCGCTGGACGGCCGCGAGCTCAGCGCCCATCGCCTGCTGGCTCAGGCGATCGCCGCGCTGCAGGCGCAGGCGCATATCGAGCCGCGATATGGCGAACTGGCCGCCGTGCTGCAGGCCGCGCAGGCGCAGGTCGACGACGCCTGCCGCGATTTGCAGCATTGGGTGCACCACACCGAGTTGGATCCGGACACGCTGGCGGCGCTGGACGAGCGCCTGAGCCGCTGGATCGCGCTGGCGCGCCGCTACCGCTGCCCGCCGCCAGAGCTGCCCGCGCGGCTGCAGGCCTGGCGCGAGCAGCTGCGCGCGTTGGACGAAGCGGCCGACCTCGATGCGCTGGCCGCGCGCGTGGCGCAGATGCGCCAGCGCTACCTGGAAGCGGCGCAAGCGGTGTCGCTGCAGCGGGCCCCAGCGGCCCAGCGGCTGGGGCAGGCGGTGACCGAACTGATGCAAACGCTGGGCATGGCTGGCGGGCAGCTGCAGGTGCGTCTGGAGCCGCTGCCCGAACCCAGCGCCCATGGGCTGGAACGCGTGGAACTGCTGGTGGCCGGCCACGCAGGGGCCACCCCACGCCCGGTGGCCAAGGTGGCCTCCGGCGGCGAACTGTCCCGGCTGGCGCTGGCCATCGCGGTGGCCACCAGCGGCCTGGGCGAAGCCCCAACGCTGATCTTCGACGAAATCGACAGCGGCATCGGCGGCGCCGTGGCGCACACGGTCGGGCGCCTGATGCGCACGCTGGCAGCCCAGCGGCAGGTGCTGGCGGTCACGCACCTGCCGCAGGTGGCCGCTTGCGCCCACCACCACTGGCGGATCAGCAAGTCGGCGCGCGGTGCAGCCACCGTCAGCCAGGTGGTGCCGCTGGATGCGGCCGCGCGCGTGCACGAAATCGCGCGCATGCTGGGCGGTGCGGACTCGCAGGCGGCACTGGCGCACGCACGCGAGTTGCTGGGAGCCTGAGCCTGCCATGACCGACGCCCCCTCGCCGCACCTGGTGCTCATCACCGGCATGTCCGGCTCGGGCAAGTCGGTGGCCCTGCACGCGCTGGAAGACGCCGGCTTTTACTGCGTCGACAACCTGCCGCCGGAGCTGCTGGAAGCCTTCGTGGCGGTGGAGCGCGCGCACGAGGCGCACCAGATCGCCGTGGCCATCGATGTGCGCAGCGCCGGCTCCTTGCCCGGGTTGCCGCAACGGCTGCGGGTGCTGCGCGCGCAGGGGCTGGGGGTGACGGTGCTGTTTCTGGACGCCAGCGACGAGGTGCTGGTGCGCCGCTTTTCCGAAACGCGGCGGCGCCATCCGCTGTCGGTGCGCGGCCACAGCGATGAACGCCGTGCCCTGCTCGAAGCGCTGCGGCTGGAGCGCGAACTGTTGGCCGAACTGCGCGATGGCGCGCTGGTGATCGACACCAGCCAGCTGCGCGCGGCGCAGCTGCGCACCGAAGTCAAAGGGCTGCTGGCCCCCTCACCCGCGGCGCTGTCGCTGGTGTTCGAATCGTTTGCGTTCAAGCGCGGGGTGCCGGTGGATGCCGACTTTGTGTTCGATGCGCGCATGCTGCCCAACCCGCACTACGAGCCCGAGCTGCGCGCGCTGACCGGGTTGGATGCACCGGTGGCAGCCTTTCTGGCGGCCGAGCCCGCCGTGGCGCAGCTGCTGGACGACATCACCGGCCTGCTGCAGCGCTGGCTGCCCGAGCTGCAGCGCGACCACCGCAGCTACGTGACGGTGGCGGTGGGCTGCACCGGCGGCCAGCACCGCTCGGTCTATCTGGTGGAGCAACTGGCGCAGCGCTTTGCCGCCTGGTGGCCGGTGCTGCGCCGTCACCGCGAGCTGGATGTGCGGCTGTCGGACAGCTCGTTCTGGAACCAGACGCGCAGCGGCGCGGGCAGCGCAAGCGCCAACGCCGCTGACGGCGACCACCAGGCCCCCTGATCCGGCTGCACACCCGGCAGCGCCGGAGCGTCATCGCCGGCCGCCGCCCACTCGACCACCCAGCGGTGCAACCGCAGGTCACGGTGCGTCAGCGCATGCGTCACCACCGCGCGCTCGTGCAGCGCCGCCACCGCCGGCAGCGCGCCACACTCCCGCGGCACCTGGGCGCTGGCCGGCCCCTGCAGCAGCGGAGGCGTCCACAGACCGGCCCAAATGCCGCGGGCCGCCCGCCGCTGCAACCACCAGGCCCCATCGCCGCGCACCGGCAGCAGCAGCCACCAGTCCTGCGTCTGCCGCAGCGGGCGCGCCGCTGGCTGTGGCCAGGCCTCGGGCGTGCCGCTGGCGTGCGCGCCGCAGTCGGACCGCAGCGGACAGGCGTCGCAACGCGGCTGCCGCGGCGTGCACACGGTAGCCCCCAGATCCATCATGCCCTGGGTGTAGGCCGCCATCTCGGCGGCACTGGCCGACGCCGGCAGCAACGCCTGCGCGCGCGCCCACAGCTGCCGCGCCGTGATCGGACGATCCGGCGCCGGCCCGCGGGCCCACCAGCGCAGCAAGACACGCCGTACGTTGCCATCCAGAATCGAGACCCGCTGTCCGTAGCAGAACGCCGCAATCGCCGCCGCGGTCGAATCCCCCACGCCGGGCAGCGCACGCCAACCCTCCCAGTCGGTGGGCCAGCACCCCCCGAGCTGCTGCACGATCACCTGCGCCGCCGCGTGCAGCAGGCGCGCGCGCCGGTAGTAGCCCAGCCCGCTCCAGGCAGCCAGCACGTCATCCAGCGTGGCCGCTGCCAGCGCCTCGACGCTGGGGAACCGGGCCACAAAGCGCTCGTAATAGCGCAGCACCGTGGCCACCTGGGTCTGCTGCAGCATGATTTCGGACAGCCAGACCCGGTACGGATCGCGCGTGCCCTGCCACGGCAGGCCCTGGCGGCCCGCACGGCGCTGCCACGCCACCACGCGCGCAAACAACGGTGCCTCGGCGCTCATCGCTGACAGCGGGGGCAGTAATAGCTGGACCGCTGGCCCTGGCGCAGCAGGCGGATCGGTGTGCCGCAGACACGGCACGGCTGGCCCGCGCGGCCGTACACCCACAACTCGAGCTGAAAGTAACCCGACTGGCCGTTGACGCGAAAGTCCCGCAGCGAGCTGCCCCCCACCTCGACGGCGCGGCGCAGCACCTGGCCGATGGCCGCGTGCAGCCGCTGCACCCGCTGCCGCCCTAGCCGACCCGCGGGTGTATCTGGCCGGATGCCGGCCAGAAACAGGGCCTCATTGGCGTAGATGTTGCCCACCCCCACCACCACGTCACCGGCCAGCAGCACCGACTTGATGGCCGCGCGCCGGCCACGCAGCCCGGCCGCGAGCACCGCCGGCGTGAAGGCCTCGGTCAGTGGCTCGACCCCCAGGCCAGCCAGCAGCCGCCTCACCCGGGCATCGTCGTCCCCTTCGGCGTACAGCAGCGCACCGAAACGGCGCGGATCGTGCAGCCGCAGGGTGCCGCGGTCGGTGACCAGATCGGCGTGATCGTGCGGCCCCGGCGCCGGGGCCTGTGGCCACCATGCCAGGCTGCCCGACATGCCCAGGTGCACCAGCAGCAGCCCACGATCCAGCCGCAGCAGAAGATATTTACCGCGACGCTGCACTGCCTGCACCTGCCGTCCGATCAGCTGCGACGGGGCCACCCCGAGCGGCCAGCGCAGCGGCTTGCCCAGCCGCAACGCAACGAGGCGCGCGCCCTGCACCACCGGGGCGATGCGCAGGCGGGTCACTTCAACTTCAGGCAACTCGGGCATGGCGGTCGGCAGGGTTGAGAGGCCTGGATTATGATGACCGCATGACCGTCGTGCGTGCGCTGCTGTGGGTACCCTTGCTGGCCGTCGTGCTGCTGGCCGGCGGGGTCGCGGGGGCGCAAAGCCGCTCCGCCGCCCCCACGGCCGCAAGCCGGGGGCTGGATGCCGAGCTGTTCTATCAGCTGCTGCTGGCGGAGCTGACCCGCCACAGTGACCCTGGTGCTGCCTATTCGCTGACGCTGGAGGCGGCGCGGCGCAGTGGACATCCGCAGCTGTATCGCCGCGCCATCGACATCGCGTTGGGTGCCCGCGCACCCAACGCCGCGCTGGAAGCCGTGCGCGCCTGGGTGCAGGCGCAGCCGACCGACGACGACGCGCGGCGCATCCAGCTGCAGCTGCTGGCCGGACTGCAGCGCACCGATGAACTGGGGCAAGCCCTGCGCGATTGGTTGCGCGTGGCCGAGCCGGCACGGCGGCTGGAAATCATCGGTGCCGTGCCCGTCGTGTTGGCACGCGCGGCCGAGCCGGCCCAGGCCGTGGCGGCCGCGCAGACCGCGCTGCAACCCTGGCTGACCCAGCCGGCCACCGCAGCGGTCGCCTGGGCTGCACTGGGCTCCGTGCAGCTGCAAGCCGGGCGCAAGGACGAAGCGCTGCAGGCCGCCACACGGGCCCTGCAGGCCGAGGCGGCCGAACCCGCCGGCGCCCTGCTGGCCGTGCAGCTGCTGCCCGATCACCCCGAAGCTGCCAGCGCACTGCTGCAGCGCTACCTGCAGGCCAGCCGCACGCGCCCCAACGCCAGCGCCGACGTGCATCTGGCCTGGGCCCAGGCCTTGGCGCGCCGCGGCGAACTGCCCGCCGCCCTGCGCCTGTTGGAGCAGGCCCCGGCCGCCAGCGCAGCCGAGCGGCGCCGCGTGCGCATGGTGCAGGCGCGCCTGCTGCGCGACGCCGAGCAGGATCAGGCTGCCTACGACACGCTGGCCGAGGCGCTGCGCGCCGATCCGGACGACCCGGATCTGAGCTACGAGCTCGCGCTGACGGCCGAACGGCTGGGCCGCCACGACGAAATGGAGCGCCTGCTGCGGGCGCTGATCGCGCGCCGTCCGGACGATCCGCACGCCTACAACGCGCTGGGCTACTCCCTGGCCGACCGCGGCGTGCGGCTGGACGAGGCGCGTCAACTGATCCAGGAAGCGCTGCGCCGCGCCCCCGACGACGGCTACATCATGGACAGCCTGGGCTGGGTCGAATTTCGCCTGGGCAACGTCGAGGAAGCGCGCCGCTGGCTCAGCCGGGCGCTGGAGCTCAAGCCCGACGCCGAAATCGCCGCCCACCTAGGCGAAGTGCTGTGGACGCTGGGCGAGCGCGAGGAGGCGCGCCGCATCTGGCGCCAGGGGCTGGAGCTGGATGCGCGCAACCGCGCACTGCGCGAGACGCTGCGCCGCCTGGGCGTTGAACCCTGAGGCGCGCGGTGATGACCATCGTGACGGGCTTGCACATGCGCTGGCGGGGACTGCTGGCCCTGGCCGCGCTGCTGGGCGGCTGTGCGAGCGTGCCTGCCCCTGCCCCGTCCACCCCACCGCAGTGGAGCGGGCGCCTGGCCCTGGTCATCCACACCGATCCGGTGCAGCGCGCCAGCGCGGGGTTCGACCTGCGCGGTCAGGCCCAGCGCGGCGAGCTGTGGCTGCACGGGCCGCTGGGCCAGACGCTGGCGCAGGTGCGCTGGGACGAGGACGGCGCCTGGCTCGAGCGGCCTGATGCGCCGGCCCAACGCTACCCTGACGTGGCCGCCCTGACCGAGGCGCTGACCGGTGCGGCGCTGCCGCTGGCCACGCTGCTGGACTGGCTGCAAGGCCGCCCCAGCGAGGCACCGGGCTGGACCCTGCTGGCGCTGGATGCCGACCAGGGCCGGCTGCAGGCGCAGCGCCACAGTCCACAGCCCAGGGTCGAGCTGCGCCTGGTCTGGCAGCGCCCGTAACCGAGCCGATGCCCATGCCCAGCCTGCTCGATCTGCCTGCGCCGGCCAAGGTCAATCTCTTCTTGCATGTCGTCGGACGGCGCGCCGACGGCTACCACGAATTGCAGTCACTGTTCGTACCGCTGGACTGGGCCGACCGGCTGCATCTGCATCTGCGCCACGACGGGCGGCTGGTGCGGCACGACCTCAACGCCGACATCGCCCTGCCTGCCGATGACCTGTGCCTGCGCGCCGCGCGTGCGCTGCAGCAGGCCAGCGGCTGCGCGCTCGGTGCCGACATCGTGCTGGACAAGCGCCTGCCGCAACAGGCGGGTCTGGGCGGTGGCTCCAGCGACGCAGCCACGGTGCTGTTGGGCCTGAACCGGCTGTGGGGTCTGCGCTGGCCGCGCGAGCGACTGGCGCAGCTGGGCGCCACGCTCGGGGCGGACGTGCCCTTTTTTCTCGGCACCGGGCCCGCCTGGGTGGAAGGCATCGGCGAGCACCTGCAGGCGGTGGAGCTGCCGCCGGTGGAGCTGCTGGTGGTCAAGCCGGCGCAGGGTGTGCCGACGGCGGCGATCTTTGGCGACCCGGCCTTGCCCCGGGCCACCCCGCGTGTGGCCGCCGCCGACGCGCTGGCGGCGCTGCGCCGTGATCCCTGGCTGTCGTGGGGGCGCAACGACCTGCAGGAATCCGCCGTGCGCCACTGCCCGGCCATCGGGCAGGCCCTGCAGCGGCTGCAAGCGCTGGGCCTGCGTGCGCGCATGAGCGGCTCGGGCAGCGCGGTCTTTGCGGTCTGGCCCGCAGGCTGGCACGGCCCCGATCCGCTGACGGTGGACTGGCCCGCGGACTGGGTGGTGCGCCGCTGCCGTACGCTGGCGACCTTGCCGCTGGCCGCGTGGTGAGGGCGCAACCAGGCAAACCGCCCGCAAAATCGTGCTACAATGCAGGTCTTGCTGCTGAACGACAGACAGCAAGCAGCGACCAAGGTCAGCCAGCGTCAGCGGGCCGGCCTGTGTAGGGGAGTCGCCAAGTTGGTTAAGGCATCGGATTTTGATTCCGACATGCGAGGGTTCGAATCCTTCCTCCCCTGCCAAACCCCTCTTCCCATCGCCGGTTGACCATGGAACGCTCGACGCCAGCGCAGACGCCTGATTTCATGCTTTTCACCGGCAATGCCAACCCGGCGCTGGCGGCCGAAATCGCCCAGTACCTGGGTACCCCGCTGGGCCAGGCGCACGTGGGCCGTTTCTCCGACGGCGAGGTGACGGTCGAAATCGGCCAAAACGTGCGCGCGCGCGACGTGTTCATCATCCAGCCCACCTGCCCGCCGACCAACGAGAACCTGATGGAGCTCGTCATCATGGTCGATGCGCTGAAGCGGGCCTCGGCCGCGCGCATTTCGGCGGTGATCCCCTACTTTGGCTACGCGCGCCAGGACCGCCGGCCGCGCTCCAGCCGCGTGCCGATCAGCGCCAAGGTGGTGGCCAACATGCTGCAGGTGGTGGGCGTGGAGCGCGTGCTGACGATGGATCTGCACGCCGACCAGGTGCAGGGCTTTTTCGACATTCCGGTGGACAATATCTACGCTTCACCGGTGCTGCTGCGCGATCTGCGGCAAAAGAATTATCCGAACCTGCTGGTGGTCTCGCCGGACGTCGGCGGCGTGGTGCGCGCACGGGCGCTGGCCAAGCAGCTTGACTGCGACATGGCCATCATCGACAAGCGCCGCCCGCGGCCCAACGTCTCCGAGGTCATGCACGTCATCGGCGACATCGAAGGACGCCACTGCGTGATCATGGACGACATGGTGGACACCGCCGGCACGCTGGTCAAGGCCGCCGAGGTGCTCAAGGAGCGCGGGGCTGCCAAAGTGTTTGCCTATGTGACGCACCCGATTCTGTCCGGCCCGGCGGTGGAGCGCGTCGCGCGCGGCCAGGCGCTCGATGAGCTGGTGGTGACCAACACCATTCCGCTCAGCGATGCGGCGCGCGCCTGCCCGAAGATCCGCCAGCTGACCGTGGCGCCGCTGATCGCCGAGACGATAGCGCGCATCGCCAGCGGCGAGTCGGTCATGAGCCTGTTTGCCGAAATGGAGGCCCAGGTCTCGGCGCCGTCCTGATTGCCCGTTTGCTGCGCACCCCTTCTGGGGGGCGTGGTCATCCCCGTGGGGCGTGCTGGTCGCGGCCGCCCCGTGTTGTTCTTGTCTGGAGTCATCAACCATGAAATTCGTCGCTTTTGAGCGCCACACGCAGGGCACGGGTGCGAGCCGCCGCCTGCGTCGCGCCGGCAAGGTGCCCGGCATCGTCTACGGGGGCACCGCACAGCCCCAGGCCATCGAGCTGGATCACAACGCGCTGTGGCAGGCGGTGCAAAAGGAAGCCTTCCACACCTCGATCCTGGAGATGGAACTGGGCGGCCAGACCACCAAGGTCGTGCTGCGCGATGTGCAGTACCACCCGTACAAGCCGCAGGTGCTGCACGTGGATTTCCAGCGTGTCGATGAAAACACCCGCCTGCGCAAGAAGGTGCCGCTGCACTTCGTCAACGCCGACAACAGCCCGGCGGTCAAGGCCGACAAGTGCCTGATCAACCACGTCGTCACCGAGCTGGAGATCGAGTGCCTGGCGACCCAGCTGCCCGACTTCATCGAGGTCGACCTGGGCCAGCTGCACAAGGGGCAGAGCCTGCACGTCAGCGACCTGAAGCTGGCCGCTGGCATCAAGGTCGTCACGCACGGCAAGCCCAACCCGACGATCGCCACGGTGGTGGAGCCGGTGGAGGAAGTCGTGGCCGCACCGCAGGCTGCCGCCGCCGACGACAAGAAGGGCAAGAAGGGCAAGAAGTGATGCCCGCCGGGGGAGCCAGCCCTGGGGGCGGCTCCCCAGCCCCGAAGGCCACTGGCCGCCGGGGCGGCCCCTGCTGCAGGCCCGCCATCCGCGGGCCTTTGTTTTGCGGCATGATCGGCGCCTTCGTCCCCGCGATTCTTTCGCCTTGCTGCCATGTTCAAACTGCTGGTCGGCCTGGGCAACCCCGGGCCCGAATACGAGACCACGCGCCACAACGCCGGCTGGTGGTGGCTGGATCGGGTGGCCGCCGAGCTGAAGGTCACCCTGCGCCCCGAGCGCAGCTGTTTTGGGCTGCTCGGCCGCACGCAGGTGGACGGCCAGCCGCTGTGGCTGCTCAAGCCCACCACCTTCATGAACCGCAGTGGCCAGGCGGTGGCCGCGCTGGCCCGGTTTTACAAGATCGCGCCCGCCCAGATCCTCGTGGCGCATGACGAGCTGGATTTGCCACCGGGTGATGCGCGTCTGAAGCACGGCGGCGGTCACGCCGGCCACAACGGGCTGCGCGACCTCCACGCGCAACTGGGCAGCCCCGATTACTGGCGTCTGCGCCTGGGCATCGGACATCCTGGCGTCAAGGCCGAGGTGGTGCACTGGGTGCTGCGCCCGCCGCCGCAGCAGCAGCGCCAGGCCATCGACGCGGCCATCGAACGCAGCGTGCTGGCCCTACCGTGGCTGCTGGCTGGCGAAGTGGCCAAGGCCACCAGCCTGATCCACACCACGCAGCCACCGCGGCCCAAGCCACCGCAGCGCCTGCCCGCCTCAACCGACGGTGCTGATCAGCCCCCCGCAGCCTGAGGCGCCTCGGCCACCGGCCGGCCCTGCGCAGCCTGCAGGCGGCGGTATTTGTCCCACAGGCTCGCCCGGCTTTCCACCCACTGTGGGTGCACCGGGATGCAGCTGACCGGGCACACCTGCACGCACTGCGGCTCGTCGAAGTGGCCGACGCATTCGGTGCAGCGCTGCGGGTCGATCACATAGTGATCCTCCCCCATCGAAA
Source organism: Tepidimonas sp. (assembly GCA_025054905.1). Classification (GTDB taxonomy): domain Bacteria; phylum Pseudomonadota; class Gammaproteobacteria; order Burkholderiales; family Burkholderiaceae_C; genus Tepidimonas. The sequence continues at coordinate 1,737 of JANWZF010000213.1, read as the reverse complement.
TGGCCTGGTTGGGGCATTCCGGCTCGCAAACGTCGCAGTTGATGCACTCGTCGGTGATCATCAGGGCCATCGGACGGCTCTCCTCTCAGGCGGGGGCGCCGCAGACTGCACGCAGGCGTTGCGCCACCGGCGGACTGACCATCGCGCCGAGGTCGCCGCCCAGCCGGGCGATTTCCCGCACCAGCGTACTCGAAATGCACTGCAGCCCGGGCTGGGGCAGCAGAAACACCGTTTGCACCTCAGGGGCAAGCTTGGCGTTCATCGCCGCCATCTGCGCCTCGTAGTCGAAGTCGGTGACGTTGCGGATGCCGCGCACCACGGTGGCCGCGCCGTGCTGGCGGCAAAAGTCCATCAGCAAGCCGTCAAACGGCAACACCTGCACGTTGGGGCAGTCCGCCAGCACGTCGCGCACCAGCGCCAGCCGATCCTGCAGGGTCAGCAGCGTCTTTTTGTGGTGCGCGATGGCCACCGCCACGATCAAGCGCTCGAAACGCGCGGCCGCGCGGCGGATGACGTCCTCATGGCCGAGCGTGATGGGGTCGAACGTGCCGCTGGTGACGGCCACGCGGGGTGACAGTGCAGGCAGACTCATGGGGCTGCATTATCGAGCGGCCGCAGCAGGTGCGCATGCACCTGGCCGGCGCGCAGCTGGCGCTGCACGGCCCAGCCCAGCGCGGCCAGCGTGGTGTCGTCCCAGGGCTGGGGCGCTTCCAGATAGGCCAGTCCATCGGCCGCGACCAGACGCCGTGCCTGCCGCAGCGCGGCGGCATACAGCGCCGGTCCTGCGTCGAAGGGGGGATCCAGCAGGATCAGATGCCAGCACGCCGCCGGCAAGCCCGCCAGCACCGCCAGTGCCTCGCCCGGCAGCACCCGCACCGAGGCTTGCGCGCCCTGCAGGCGCTGCACGTGCTCGCGCAGCGCGCGCACCAGCTGCGGCTGGCGCTCCACCAGCACCACCTCGGCCGCACCGCGCGAGGCCGCCTCCAGCCCCAACGCGCCGGTGCCGGCAAAGGCATCCACACAGCGCCAGCCGCTCAGGTCCTGCCCGAGCCAATTGAACAACGTCTCGCGCACCCGGTCAGGGGTGGGGCGCAGGCCCGGCAGCGGGGGCACCGGCAGCTTGCTGCGCCGCCAGCGTCCGCCGATGATGCGCACCTCCCCCGGCCGACTGACCCGGTGCGGCGGCGCGCTCACGGTGCGGCCCCCACCACCACGGTGACCAGCCGCTCGGGGTCGATCACGCGCCGCCACGCGCGCAGCAGATCCTGCCGGGTCAGCGCCTGCACACGCTGCGGCCAGGTGGCCAGCTCATCCAGCGGCAGCTCGGCCCAGGCCAGTGCTGCCACCTGGTCGGCCACCTTGCGGTTGGTGTCGAGCTTGAGCGCGTGCCCCAACACCAACGCGCGCTGGGCCTGCCGCAATTCCTCGTCGCTGGGCCCTTCACGGCTAAAGCGACGCAGCACCTCGTGGATCAGCGCCACCGCCTGCGCCGCCTGCTCGGGCCGGGTCTGCATCACCACGGTCCAGGCGCCCGCATGGCGGCCTGCGAGGAAGGCGCTGTAAACGCCGTAGGTCAGGCCGCGCTTTTCGCGCAGCTCGTGCATCAGCCGCGAGGTGAAGCCGCCACCACCCACGATGTGATTGGCCACCTGCAGCGCCACAAAATCCGGATCGCGCCGCGCCACGCCGGGCTGGCCGATCAGGATCTGGGCCTGCGCCGCCCCGGCCCACGGCTCG
>JANWZF010000150.1 GCA_025054905.1 Tepidimonas sp. | reverse complement strand
CGAGAGGCCGGTGCAGTCGCTTGGGGGACTACAGCGGTGGAGCTGTCCCCGGGGGCCGCGATGGTAGGGGGGCGCAGGGGCCGCCTCGGCACTGGGCGCCGGTGCGGCCGCGGGTGAGCCGGTGCCTTCGGCCGTGGCGGGCGCGGCCGCGGGTGCCGATGTGCTGGACTGTTGACGCAGCTGCTCCAGCTCGCGCAGGTTGCGTTCCAGTTCGGCCACGCGCTGCTGTTGCTCCTGTTGCTGACGCTCGGCGGCCACGCGGGCGCTGTCATCGCTGTGCCCAGGCTTGCTCAGCGTCAGCTTGTCCGGTGCGCTGGCCTGCGAGGCGGCATCGGCGACCTCGGTCTGCACCTTGCCCTGCGCCTGGGTTTGGGCCTGCGGGCTGTGCTGGGTGGGGGCCGTGGCGGCCAGGCGCCGTCGGTAGGCATTGAAATCGCGCGTCTGGGCCCCCACCAGCGTGCGGGCTTGCTGCGCATCGACGCCGCTGACGGCCTGCGCGTCGGGCAGGTCGATCACCGCTCCGGCTTTGAGCAGGTGCACATTGCCCCGGATGAAAGCCTGGGGGTTGGCGCGCAGCAGCGCCACCAGCGTTTGCTCCAGCGTGGCCCCCGGCGGGCGGTGCTGCTGCGCGATTCGGCCCGCGGTGTCGCCAGGTCGCACCACCAGGCGCCGTGCGGATGAGGCCGAGGCGGCTGGGGGGGGTGAGGTGGCCCGTGCAGGAGCCTCGGCGGTAGCAAGACGAGAGGCCGGTGCAGTCGCTTGGGGGACTACAGCGGTGGAGCTGTCCCCGGGGGCCGCGATGGTAGGGGGGCGCAGGGCGGCAGGCTCAAGCAGCAGCGTATAGCCACGCAGCAGCTCGCCGCCAGCCCAACGCGCCACCACCACCAGATCGACGAACGGCTCGCTGACGGGTCGTTCGCTGCGTACCACGATCACCGCACGGCCGTCCGGCCGGCGCTGCAGCTGCAGCGTGACGTCGCGTAGCCAAGGGGCGTATTCCAGGCTGGCCGAACGGTAGCGCTCGGGCCCGGCCAGCTCCAGCTGGAGCGTAGCTGCCTCCGCTTCGGTCAGCGCGGGCAGGTCGATTTCGGCGCGCAGCGGTTCACCCAGCTGGGACTGCACCGTGACGCGCCCCAGCGCCAGCGCCCACGCCGGGTTGCCCACAGCCAATGCCGCGCTGAGCGCGGCGGCGATGGCGACGCGGCGCCACGTGAGGAGGCGCTGAGGGCCGCGGCGGGGCGGCTCACCAGGTTGGGCTACGGTCACAGTCGATCCTCGACGTCCACAGGCGAGTCATCCACCCGTTGGGCATTGCATGGCGACCCTCACATCATAGTGCGGGGCAGGCCGGGCGGCCACCGCTGGCAGTCGGGATCGTCGGTGGCCGCGGCAGACGTTGCCCGTGCACAACGCCCATGGCCGGCCGATCAACCCTGCAGCAGGATGCGCAGCATGCGGCGCAGCGGTTCGGCCGCACCCCACAGCAGCTGGTCGCCGATCACGAACGCCGACACATAGTCGGGACCCATGTTCAGCTTGCGCACGCGGCCCACCCCCACCTGCAGGGTGCCCGTGATGGACGCAGGAGTCAGTTTCTGCACGGTCAGCGCGCGGTCGTTGGGCACCCACTTGACCCACGGGTTGCCGCTGCGGATGATGGCTTCGATGTCCGCCAGGGGCAGGTCCTTCTTGAGCTTGAGCGTCAGCGCCAGGCTGTGGCAGCGCATGGCACCGATGCGCACACACAGACCATCGACGG
>JANWZF010000194.1 GCA_025054905.1 Tepidimonas sp. | reverse complement strand
ACGGCGCACCCTCCTAGCAGCCAAGCCGATGCCAGTTTACAGCATGACCGGCTACGCGGCCGTCAGTGGCCCGTTAGCCCCGGCGGCGCCTGCCGCCCCCGATGCAGCCCCGTGCGCGCTGCGCGTGGAGCTGCGTGCGGTCAATGGCCGCTTCCTGGATTTGACCTTGCGCCTGCCCGATGAGCTGCGCGCGACTGAACCTGCGCTGCGCGAGCGGGTGGCCGCCCGCGTGCGGCGCGGCAAATTGGAGCTGCGCGTCAGCCTGGAACAGACCGACGAAGCGGATGTGCGCTTGCCCAGCCCGGGGCAGCTGCAGCGCTTGGCCGCCGCCCAGGAGCAGGTGCGGGCCTGGCTGCCGCAAGCCGCCCCCCTGACGGTGGCCGAGGTGCTGCAATGGAGCCAGCGCAGCACCGCACGACTGCCCGAAGCCGGAGCTGCGCTGCTGACCCTGGCCGAACAGGCGCTGCAGGAGCTGCAGCAGGCGCGCGCGCGCGAGGGCCAGCATCTGGCCATGATGCTGCTGGATCGCGTGCAGCAGCTGCGCGCGCTGGCGGCCCAGGCCGAGCCGCTGGTGCCGCTGGTGGTGGCCCAGCAGCGCGAACGCTACCTGCAGCGCCTGCGCGAGGCGTTGGGTGGCGCCGTTGCGGCCGACTCCCCGACGCTGCAGGAACGCGCCTTGACCGAGGCGGCAGCGTTTGCACTGCGCATCGACGTGGCTGAGGAGCTCACGCGCCTGCGCTCGCACCTGGATGAGATCGAACGGCTGCTGCACCAGGGCGGCGAAGTGGGCAGGCGGCTGGACTTCCTGATCCAGGAGCTGCACCGCGAGGCCAACACGCTGGGCGCCAAGGCGGGTAGCCTGGAGCTGACGCGGCTGTCGGTGGACATGAAAGTGCTCGTCGAACAGATGCGCGAGCAGGTCCAAAACCTCGAATGAACTTTGCGATGGATCACCCTGGCAACCTGTTCGTCATCGCCGCCCCTAGCGGAGCGGGCAAGTCCAGCCTGGTCAAAGCACTGCTGGAGGTCGACGCCCGGCTGAAGCTGTCGATCTCGCACACCACGCGCGCGCCGCGGGGGCAGGAAGTGCACGGGCGCGAGTACTATTTCGTCAGCGATGACGAGTTCGACCGCATGGTGGCCGAAGGGGCTTTTCTGGAGTGGGCGCAGGTGCATGGCCGGCGCTACGGCACCTCGCGCCAGGCCATCGAGGCGCGCATCGCCGCCGGCGACGACGTGCTGCTGGAGATCGATTACCAGGGGGCGCTGCAGATCCGCCAGCAGTTTCCAGGCGCGGTGCTGATCTTCATCCTGCCGCCGAGCTGGGATGAGCTGCGCGCGCGCCTGCAGCGCCGGGGCGAAGACAGTGCCGAGACGATCGAACTGCGGCTGCGCAATGCCGCGCAGGAAATGGCCCACGTCGATCAGTTCGACTTCGTTATAATCAATGAGGTTTTTGAGCGCGCGCTGTTTGATCTGAAGACCATCACGCACTCGCAGCGCTTGCGCGTGGCGGCTCAGCGTCGCAGCCGCGCCGATGTCTTTGCCGCCCTCGGCATTGCCTGATCCTAGTTTGCCTTTTCTGCGAGGAGTCGTCCATGGCACGCATCACGGTCGAAGATTGCCTGGAGAAGATCCCGAACCGCTTTCAGCTCGTGCTGGCGGCCACCTACCGCGCGCGCATGCTCAGCCAGGGGCACGCACCGAAGATCGAGACGCGCAACAAGCCCGCCGTGACGGCGCTGCGTGAGATTGCCGCCGGGTTGGTGGGGCTCGAAATGCTCAAAAAAGTACCGGTCTGACCGGACTTGTCCCTTTCCAAGGCGGGCGCCCCCAGAGGGCGCCTTTTTTGTTTACATTAGGGGGGTGAGTGTCGCTGTTGCCCCCGCCCCAGGACAACCCGCCGCCGTGGCGGTGCGGCCGCCCGTGCCGCCCGCGCAGGCCGCGGCCAGCGCCGCGGCGGCCAGTTTTGCCGCACTGGAGGCCAACCTCGACTATCTGTCCGCCAGCGAAGTCGAGCAGATCCGGCAGGCCTACCGCTTCGCCGACCAGGCCCACCTGGGCCAGCTGCGCAAAAATGGAGACCCTTACATCACCCACCCGATCGCGGTGGCGCAGATCTGCACACAGTGGAAGCTGGATGCGCAGGCCTTGATGGCCGCCCTGCTGCACGACGTGCTGGAAGACTGCGGCGTCACCAAGGCCGAACTCACCGAGCGCTTCGGCCCCGCGGTGGCCGAGCTGGTCGATGGCTTGACCAAGCTGGACAAACTCGAGTTCGACAGCCGCGAACAGGGCCAGGCCGAATCGTTTCGCAAGATGCTGCTGGCCATGGCGCGCGACGTGCGCGTCATGCTGATCAAGCTGGCCGACCGGCTGCACAACATGCGCACCATGGGCGACATGCCGCGCCACAAGTGGGCGCGCATCTCGCGCGAGACACTGGACATCTACGCGCCGATCGCGCATCGGCTCGGGCTCAACAACCTGTACCGCGAGCTGCAGGATCTGGCGTTTCGCCACCTGCATCCGTGGCGCTATCAGGCCCTGTCCAAGGCGCTGGCGCGTTCGCGCGCGCGGCGCAAGGACCTGATCGCACGCGTACAGGGTGAGGTCGAAGCAGCCTTCGCGCACAGTGGGCTGCAGGTGCGCATCGCCGGACGCGAAAAGACGCTGTACTCCATCTACCGCAAGATGGACACCAAGCACCTGTCGTTTGCGCAGGTCACCGACATCTACGGCTTTCGCATCATCGTGCCGCAGGTGCTGGACTGCTACACCGCGCTGGGGGTGCTGCATCAGCTCTACAAGCCCATGCCGGGCAAATTTCGCGACTACATCGCCATTCCCAAGGTCAACGGCTACCAGTCGCTGCACACGACGCTGATCGGCCCGTTTGGCACCGCGATCGAATTTCAGCTGCGCACCCCCAGCATGGATGTGGTGGCCGAATCCGGCATCGCCGCGCACTGGCTGTACAAGTCGGGCGATGCCGCCGATGCCTCGGCGCAGGCGCTCAATGCCCAGTGGCTGCAATCGCTGCTGGACATCCAGCAGGAGACCAAGGACTCGGGCGAATTCTGGGATCACGTGCGCATCGACCTGTTCCCGGATTCGGTCTACGTCTTCACGCCCAAGAGCAAGATCCTGGCGCTGCCGCGCGGGGCCACGGCGGTGGACTTTGCCTACGCGATTCACAGCGACATCGGCCACCGTGCCATCGGCGCCACCATCAATGGCGAGCAGGTGCCGCTGCGCACCGAACTGCGCAACGGCGACGTGGTGGAGATCACGACCTCGCCCCATGCTCACCCCAACCCGGCCTGGCTGGGGTTCGTGCGCACCGGGCGGGCGCGCTCCAAGATCCGCCACTATCTCAAGACGCTGGCACAGGAGGAAGCGCGCGCGCTGGGCGAGCGGCTGTTGCGCCAGGCGCTGCGCGCCGAAGGCTACGCCCAGCTGCCGGGCGACGAGGCGGTGGCCCAGGCCGTGTGGGACAAGCTGCTGCGCTTCACCGGCACGCGCAACCGGGATGAGCTGCTCATCGACATTGGCCAGGGCCGGCGCATCGCCGGCATGGTCGGCAAGAAGCTGGCCGCGCTGCTGGCCGAAAGCGGTCAGCGCCCCGACGCGCTGTTGATCAGCCAGGAGCGTTTCGGCGCTCCCACCGACGATCAGCCCAGCCAGGGGGTGGTGGTGCTGGACGGCAGCGAAGGCGGCTCGATCGTCTACGCCCCTTGCTGCCGCCCGATTCCGGGCGACCGCATCGTCGGCTACCTCGGCAAGGGCGAAGGGCTGGCCGTGCACACCGAAGACTGCCCGGTGGTGCGCCGCCTGCTGCAGCGCGACCGCGAACGCTTTCTGGAGGTGGAATGGGCTGAGGAACTGACGCGCCCGTTCGAATCCACCATCGCCGTGGCCGTCAGCAATGGCAAGGGCGTGCTGGCGCGCGTGGCAGCGGCCATCGCCACCGCCGAGGCGGACATCACCCACATCCACATGGGGGATGAAGCCGCGCAGAGCACCACGGAGCTGCGCTTCACCGTGGCGGTGCACGACCGCGTGCACCTGGCCCAGGTGCTGCGCCAGCTGCGCCGCACGCCCTCGGTGCTGCGTGCGCAGCGCGTGCGCCCGCCGCGCGCACCGGACGGCCACTGACGTGGCACGCGCTAGCGGGTCGGCGCTGGGTAGCTCACCCGCACCACCTCCAGCGTCTGCGTCCCCGTCGGCGTGCGCAGCCGCACCTCGTCGCCTTCGCGCGCCTTCAGCAGCGCCTGCGCCACCGGCGAAATCCAGCTGATCTGGCCCTGCGCGCTGTCGGCCTCGTCGATGCCCAGGATGGTGACCGTCTCCTCGCTGCCATCGGCGCGCGCATAGGTCACCGTGGCCCCAAAGAACACCTGATCCTTGCCGTGATGCACGCTCGGGTCGACCACCTCGGCGATGCTGAGCCGTTTGGTCAGAAAACGGATGCGCCGGTCGATCTCCCGCAGGCGCTTCTTGCCGTAGAGGTAATCACCGTTTTCGGAGCGGTCGCCATTGCTGGCCGCCCACGCCACGGTTTCCACCACGCGCGGGCGCTCTTCGTCCAGCAGCCACTTCAGCTCCTGCTGCAGGCGCGCGTACCCCTGCGGCGTGATGTAGTTGCGCGCCCCCGCCGGCACCCGTTGCGCCGCTGGCAGCTCCTCGTCTTCGTCGTCGCGCTCGGTCTCGCGGACAAATGCCTTGCTCATGGCCTGCGAACATACCGCAAAACGGTGCCTTTCACCTGCTACGATGCACCCATGCAGCATCCAGGGGTGGTGGGCGCAGCCGAGCTGCGCGTGGTGCAGAGCGATCGGATCGAAACGCTGCTGCGGCTGGCCGCCGAGGACGCCGCGGCCGCCTCCACCGCCGCCTTGGCCCCTCAGCACTGGCTGGTCCCCAGCCAAGGGATGGCCCAGTGGGTGCAGCAGGCGCTCGCCCAGCAACACGGCATCTGCGCCGGCGTGCGCTGCTGGCTGCCGGCGCAGTGGCTCTGGCACACCTACCGCGCGGTGCTGGGAGAAGCCGCCGTGCCAGACGAAGCGGCGCTGGACCGCGGACCGCTGCGCTGGCGCCTGTGGCGGCTGCTGCCCACGCTGGCGCACCGCGACGCCGCCGTGCTTGCCCCGCTGGTGCACTACCTGGGCGACGCAGACGACCCGCTGCGGCGCGCGCAGCTGGCGCGGCGCGTGGCCGATCTGTTCGACCAGTACCAGATCTACCGCCCGGATTGGCTGGCCGACTGGGCGGCGGGGCAGGATCGGCTGCGCGCGTCCGATGGCCGTGTGCGGGACCTGCCCCCCGGCGAACACTGGCAACCTGCGCTGTGGCGGCTGCTGCGTGCCGACGCCACCGCCGAAGGCCACCGCTGGCCCAGCCGCTGCGACATCCACGCCGCCTGGCTGCAACACATGCAGGCGGCCACGACCTGCCCGCTGCCCTCGCCCGCCCCCTCGCGCCTGACCGTGTTCGGGGTCAACAGCCTGACCCCCGATGTTCTGCAGGCGCTGCAAGCCGTGGCCTGCTGGCACCCGGTCGCGATCTACGTCCTGAACCCGGCACGCACCGACTGGTTCGACCGCGACGGTGCGCACAGCGGCCACCCGCTGCTGGCTGCCTGGGGCCGTCAGGGACGCGAGTTCATCGCCGGGCTGCAGATACTGGCCGCCGAGGAGCCGGCCCCGGGACGCGCCCGTGTGGTGCTGCACGACGCCTGGGACGACGAGTTGCCCGACGACGCGGCCGCCCCGCACCTGCTCGCCCAGCTGCAGGACGATCTGCGGCATGGCCGCGCGCCGGGTGAGCGCCACTGGCCACCCGTGGATCCCGCGCGGGATGACTCGCTGCGCCTGCACGTTTGCCACACGATGCTGCGCGAAGTCGAGGTGCTGCACGACGAGGTGCTCGCCGCGCTGCAGCGCGATGCGACCCTGCAGCCGCGCGACATCGCCGTTTTCGCGCCCGACCTGGCCGCCTATGCCCCGTTGATCCACGCGGTCTGGGGCAGTCTGCCACCGGATGACGCCCGTCGCATCCCCTACTCGCTGGCCGACGTCGACGACACCACCCTGCCGCGCCTGCGGGCTTGGTTGCGTGCGCTGCTGCACCCGCAGCGCACGCGGTTCAGCGGCAGCGAAGGGCTGGACTGGCTGGACATTCCTGCGGTCGCGCATGCCTTCGGCCTGTCGGCCGAGGATCGGGACACCCTGCGGCGCTGGCGGCGCGAAGCGGCGATCCGCTGGGGCCTGGACGGCGCGCACCGGCACCGGCTGGGGCTGGTCACCGAGGCCGATGCGCAGGCCGAACGCTACACCTGGCGCGACGGTCTGCGGCGACTGTGGCTGGGCTACCTGCTGGGGCACGAAGACCAGCCCTGGCAGGATCAGATCATGCCCGCGCGCGGCGTGTCGCTGCTGCAGGGTGAACTGCTGCACCGGCTGCAGCTCTTCATCGACACCGTGGCGGACTTCATGGAGGAGCTGGCTGTCCCCACCGACGCCCCAGGCTGGGCCGCGCGGCTGCACGCGCTGCTGGATCAACTGGTGCAGCCTGCACCGGATGATCTCGACGGCAGCCTGGCCCTTGCACGGCTGCGCACGGCGGTGGACCGGTGGGCCCAGCAGGCCGCAGCGGCCGGGTCGGAGCCCATCGCGGCGGCCGTCGTCGCCGACACGTGGCTGGCACTGGCTGGCGCTGGCGACGCGGGCGGGCAGCGCTTTCTCGACGGCGGGGTCACGTTCGCCACGCTGCTGCCGATGCGGGCGGTGCCGTTTCGGCGCGTGTACATCCTCGGTCTGCACGACGGCCACTTTCCTCGCCGTGCCGATGGCGACACGCACGACCTGATCGCCACCTGCCCTCGCCCGGGGGACCGCCTGCGCCGTCACGAAGACCTGTACCTGCTGCTGGAAGCGGTGCTGTCCGCGCGCGACCATCTGGGTCTGTTCTGGCTCGGCCGCCACCCCGGGGACGGCACCGAGCGCGAGCCCGCGCTGCCCGTGGCGCAATTGCGCCATCACCTGCGCCGCCAATGGCGCCCCGCGGCGGGCTGGGGCGATGACGTCGCCGCGGCGCTGACGCGGCACCATGCGCTGCACCCGTTCGACCCGGCCAACTTCAGCACCACGCCGGTGGACGGGGATGAGCCCCCCCCACTGAACGGCGCGTTCAGCTACGCCCGTGAATGGCTCGCTGCGCCGCCGGCACCGGCGCAGGCCCGCCGCCCTGCCCCTGCCCAGACGGGCGCAGCCTCATCCCCCCTGCCTCTGACGGCTCTGGCCGAACTGCTGCACGATCCCGCGCAGGCCTACACGCGCCAGTGCCTGGGGCTGGCGCTGCCCAACGAAGAGGAGGACGACGACGACCTCGAACCGTTCGCCCCCGACAGCCTGCAACGCTGGCGCACCGTGCACGCAGCCGTGCAGGCCGTGGTGGAAGCCGCGCTGCAAGGGGCCGATGAGGCCGCTGCACTGCAAGCCGCCGTGCAAGTGCGCCGCCGTGCCGAGCTGACGGGCGACTGGCCCGCCGGCGCCCCCGGGGCGTGGTTGGCGCGGGATTGGGATGAACCCTTGCGACGGGTGTGGCGCCACGCGGCGCGGCTGGCCCAGCGCCATCCCCATCCGCTGCCCGAACGGCCGCGGATGGATCGCCCCGTGACGTTGGCCGACAACACCGTACGCACGGTGCGCGGGGTGCTGCCGCCCCTGCGGCGCGGTGATGATGGGGCGCTGGCGCGGTTGCTGGTGCTGGGCAGCGCCCTGACCAAGTCCAAGGGGCGTGACCTGGACAACCCTGCGCACTATGAGCTGCACCCGCTGTTGCGGGGGTGGGTCGAGCACGTCGCGCTCAACATGACCCTGGGCCCTGTGACCAGCTGGATCGTCAGCCCCCGTGGCGTTGGCCAGCTGCAACCCTTGCCGCCCGAAACCGCCCACGACATCTGGTCCACGCTGTGGCTAGCCTGGCACGAGGGCATCACCGGCGCAGCCCCGCTGCCGCTGCCGCGTCGGGCCGCGGCGGCCTACTGGGGCAAGCTCATGGCCAAACCTGACAACCCCGGTGCGGCCTGGGACGAAGCGCGCCAAACCTACGAAGACCCCCGCCACGGCCTGGCCCACGAGCCGCTGTGGCGGCGTCACTATCCGACCTTCGAGACGCTGGCCGGCCCGCGCGACGATCACGTCCAGCGGGCGTTTGCGCGCTGGACCGCCCGCCTGTTGCAGCCCTTGCGTCATCACCTTGTCAGCGGCCACGGCGACGAGGCCTCTGCCGGCCCTTCCATCCAGCCATGAGCGTGAACCTGCCAGAACTGGACGTGCTGACCCTGCCACTGCAGGGCTGCCAGCTGATCGAAGCCAGCGCCGGCAGCGGCAAGACCTGGACGATCGCGCTGCTGGCAGTGCGCCTGGTGCTGGGCTGCGCACCGGGTGAACCCGGACTGGCCGATCTGGAGCCACGCAAGATTCTGGTGGTCACCTTCACCGACGCGGCCACGCAGGAACTGCGCAGCCGCATCCAGGCCCGCCTGCTGCAGGCCGCGGAGGTGTTCCAGGGCCAGGCGCTGGACCCCGCCGACGCCGCGGTGCGCTACCTTGAGCAGCTGCGCGGGCGCTATCCGCAGACCAGCTGGCCCGCGCTGGCCCGTCGGCTGCGCACCGCAGCCGATGAGCTCGACGAAGCGCCGATCAGCACCCTGCACGGCTGGTGCCAGCGCATCCTGCGCGAGCAGGCGCTGCTCAGTGGCGAACCGTTTCAGCTGCGTGTGCTGCAGGACCCCACCGCCCTGCGCCGCGAAGCGGTGCGCGACTGGTGGCGGCTGCACCTGCCGACGCTGGACGACGAGGCCAGCGCCGAGCTGTTGGACGAGTGGTCCAGCCCCGACCAACTCGACGCGGCCCTGAGCCCGCTGCTGGAGCATGCCGATCGGTGGGCCCAAGAGGATCCGCCGCTGGCCTCGCATGGTCTGGGCGAGGTGCTGCAGCAGGTCCGGCAGCGGCGCGCGGCCGCGCTGGCCGCGCTGAAGGCCCCCAGGTTGGCCTGGATCGACGAAGCCGAGGCCGTGCTGCGGCGCCATCACCTGCTGCGGCACATCAGCGTACAACACACCACCGTCCAACGCTGGTTCGACACGCTGCGCCAGTGGGCCACCACCCCGGATACCACAGCCATCCCGCTGACGGATCAGGCCTACCAGCGCTTGAGCCTTGCGCACCTGCGCGCGAAGGCTGGCAACCTGCCGCCCGAGGTCGAAGCGCTGCCGCTGTTGCGTGAGCTGCCCGATCTGCCGGCGCGGCTGGCCGCTTTGCCGAGCGTGCGCGGCGCGTTGCGGCGGCAGGCTGCGGTGTGGGTGGCCCAGCGCATGCGTGCCCAGTTGCGCGCCGCCGAGCAGCTGACCTTCGACGAAATGCTGCGTCGCGTCGACGAAGCGCTGGCCGGCCCCCAG
>JANWZF010000181.1 GCA_025054905.1 Tepidimonas sp. | reverse complement strand
GTCGGACGGCAGATCCTGGGGGCGGCTCAAGCGCGGTGCCGCCAGCTCCGACCAACCTTGCCCGACATCCCAGGCATAGCTGGCCACGTAAACCTCGTCCATGCGCGCATCCAGCGCCGCGTGCACGCGCAGCGCCGCGGCAGCCGGGGCATGGCGTTGGCGTGCCGACTCCGCCACCGCCAGCAGGGTGCTCAGCGGCAGCACCGGCAGCCCCCCGGGACGGGCTGCCGCCGCCAGGCCCTGCACCACGGCGCACGCGGTGCGCAACCCCGTGAACGAGCCTGGCCCATGGGCCAAGACGATGCCGTCCAGTTCCGCCAACCGCCAGCCTACCTGTTGCAGCAGCGCCCCGACAACCGGCAGCAGCGTCGCCGAGGCCTGCGGCCCTCCTTCGCCGACGTGCCAGGCCAGCGCATCACCCCCAGCGGGCCCGACGGCCACGCTGAGCACACCCGCGCTGCTGTCCAGCGCCAACCAGCGTTGCAGGCCCGGAAGCGTTGGAGGGGACGAGACGGCAACCATGGCAGCCATTATCCCCGCGCGTGGCCCGCTGCGGCACCTTGTTAGACTCACTTGACTGACAGGCACCGGTCTCTGCGCGCACAGCGGCGTCGGCTGCGCTCGGTGCCGGCCGGTCGCCACCCCAAGGAGCCGTCATGTCCATGCCCTCTGGTTTCGAGCCTCGCCCCCCGGTCGGGCCGACGCTGCGCGAACGCTGGCCGATGATGACGCTGTATGAGCGCTTCGAGCAGGTCATCGCGCTGTTGCTGTCGGCGGTGATTGCCGTCATCATCGTGACGTCGATGGTGCAGCTGATCCGGGTGGTCTTCACGCTGCTGGTGCTGGATGCCTTCAATCCGCTGGATCACGAGGTGTTCCAGACCGTTTTTGGCATGATCATGACGCTGTTGATCGCCATGGAGTTCAAGCACTCCATCGTGCGCGTGGTCATGGGGCACGACAGCATCGTGCAGGTCAAGACGGTGGTGTTGATTGCGCTGATCGCGCTGTCGCGCAAGTTCGTGGTGCTGGATCCGCAAACCTCGCCGGCCAAGGTGGCGGCGCTATCGGGGGCGGCGCTGGCGCTCGGTATCGTGTACTGGCTGATGCGCGAACGTGATCAGCGCGCGCTGGACGCCGAGCGGGCCGCGGCGGCCGCGCAGGGGGATCGCCATGCGTCCTGATCCGTGGACCCCACCCGCGCCCCGGCGCGGGGATGCGTTGGTACGCCGGCTGCTGTGGCTGGCCTTGGTGGTGGCCGCGTTGATGGTGCTGTGGCAGTGGCTGCCGGCGCTGCAGGCGCGCTGGCTGGCGCCGGCTTCGCAGCCCGTGCAGCCGCGCACCGTCACGCCGCGTGGCGATCTGGCGGCCGACGAGCGTGCCACCATCGAGCTGTTCGAAAAGGCGCGTGATTCGGTGGTTTTTATCTCCACCGCACAGGTGGTGCGCGATGCCTGGACGCGCAACGTCTGGGAGGTGCCGCGTGGCAACGGCTCGGGCTTCATCTGGGACGATGCAGGCCACGTGGTCACCAATTACCACGTCATCGAGGGGGCCTCATCGGCCACCGTGCGGCTGGCCGACGGGCGCGACTACCGCGCCGCGCTCATCGGTGCCTCACCCGCGCACGACATCGCGGTGCTGCGCATCGGGGTCGGTTTCAAGCGTCCACCGCCGGTGCCGATTGGCACCAGCCACGACCTGAAGGTCGGTCAGAAGGTGTTTGCGATCGGCAACCCGTTCGGGCTGGACTGGACGCTGACCACCGGCATTGTCTCGGCGCTGGATCGCACGCTGGACGGTGGACCCGGCAAACCCCCGATCGAGCACCTGATCCAGACCGATGCGGCGATCAACCCCGGCAACTCCGGGGGGCCGCTGCTCGATTCGGCGGGGCGGCTGATCGGTATCAACACCGCGATCTACAGTCCCTCGGGTGCTTCGGCGGGCATTGGTTTTGCCGTGCCGGTGGACACGGTGGTGCGCGTGGTGCCCCAACTGATCCAGCATGGGCGCTACGTGCGCCCGGTGCTCGGCATCGAGGTCGACGAGGGCCTGAACCAGCGCCTGCGCGCGGCCACTGGGGTGGAGGGGGTGTTTGTGCTGCGGGTGCAGCCCGGTGGGGCGGCCGACAAGGCCGGGTTGAAGGGTGTGCGCGTGACCCCCGAAGGCCTGGAGCCCGGCGACGTGATCGTGGCCGTGGAAGACAAACCGGTCGATGGTGTCGGGCGCCTGCTGGCGCGATTGGATGATCACCGGGTGGGCGACACCGTGCGCCTGCGCGTGCGGCGAGGTGCGGACCTGCGCGAGGTCAGCGTCACGCTGCAGCCGGGGGTGTGAGCGGCGAGGGGGGCCTGAGGCTGGATACGCAGCGGCGGCGATTGCTGAGGGCGGGCTTGGCGGCCGGGGCGACACTGGCCAGTCCGCTCGTCCCCGCCCAGGCGGCGGGGACCTTGCCCGCGCCGGTGGAGCAGGCCCTGCGTGAGGCCGGCTTGCCGCCGCAGGCGCTGGCGGCCATGGTGGCCGAGGTTGACCCGGCGGCCGCCCCGTTGTGGGCCTACCAGGCCGAGCGAGCGGTCAACCCGGCCTCGGTGATGAAGCTGGTGACCACCGCCGCAGCGCTGGATCTGCTCGGGCCCCATTACAGCTGGCGCACCCGCGTCTACACCGACGGCGTGTTGCAGCCGGACGGCACGCTGCGCGGCGACCTCATCGTGCGCGGCGGTGGCGACCCCAAGCTGGTGGCCGAACGTCTGTGGCTGATGTTGCGCCGCGTGCGCGGCTTGGGCCTGCGCCACATTGCCGGCGATCTGGTGCTGGATCGCAGCGCCTTTGCACTGCCGCCGCACGACCCGGCGGCTTTCGATGGTCAACCCCTGCGGCCGTACAACGTCGGCCCCGATGCGCTGCTGGTCAATTTCGGGGCCCGGGTGCTGACGTTCACGCCCGATGAGGCTGCCGGCGTGGCCCGGGTGCAGGTCGAGCCCGCGCTGAGCCCGCCCGATGGGCCGGCCAGCGTGCCGCTGACCCGTGGTCCCTGCGAAGATTGGCGTGCCGCGCTGCAGCCCGACTGGCGCGAGGCGCGTCGCCTGCGGCTGGACGGCCGCTTTCCGCTGGCCTGTGGGGAGCGGGTCTGGCCGGTGGCCGATCCGGCCCCGGCAGAGCTGGCTGCGCGGGCCATCGCCGGCACGTGGCTCGCGGTCGGGGGAACGCTGGCGGGAGCCGTGCGCCAGGGGGCCACACCGGCGCAGGCCACGCTGCGGCTGGTGTGGCCCTCGCCGCCGCTGGCCGAAGTGGTGCGCGACGTCAACAAAGCCAGCCAGAATGCGATGGCGCAGCACGTGCTGCTGGCGCTGGCGTGGGCCGGACGCGATCCGGATGAGGCGCCGGCGACCTTCGAGGCCGCGCAAGCGGTGCTGCGGCGCTGGTGGCAGCAGCGCCTGGGCCCGCTGCCGGTGCCGGAGGTGGACAACGGCGCCGGGCTGAGCCGTAGCGCGCGTCTGACGCCGGTGGCGCTGGTGCGTCTGCTGCAATGGGCCTGGCGGCAGCCGTGGGCGCCGGACTACGTGGCGTCGCTGCCGCTGCTGGGGATCGACGGCACCCTGGCGCGCTGG
>JANWZF010000178.1 GCA_025054905.1 Tepidimonas sp. | reverse complement strand
CTGCGCGCGGAATTCGAGGCGCTGCACACCGAGCTCGGCTTTGTCACCGAATGGGCCGAAGGCGAAGCGGTGCGGCGCTGGGTCGACAGTCCCCGCTACGTGGCCGCCGTCCATGAGCGCGTCTCGGGCCACTTGCACCCTCTGCGCTACACGCTGGGGCTGGCCCGCGCCGCCCAGCAGGCTGGCGCGCAGCTGTACGAGCACAGCGCCGTGCGCGCGCTGCAGCGCACGGCCCTCGGTGTGTGCGCCCGCACCGACCAGGGCGAGGTGCACGCCGAACTCGCCGTGGTGGCTGGCAACTGTCTGCTGCCGGAGTTGGGTCCGGCGGTGGTGCCATCCATCCATGCGCGCATCATGCCAGTGGGCACCTACATCGTGGCCACCGAACCCCTGGGTCCTGAGCGCGCGGCAGCCCTCATCCCGAGCGCTGCGGCCGTGTGCGACAACAACGTCGTGCTGGACTATTTCCGCCTGAGTGCCGACCATCGCCTGCTGTTTGGCGGCCGCGTCAGCTACACGACGATGACGCCGCCGCGGTTGCAAGCGACGATGCAGCGGCGGTTGCTGGCGGTGTTTCCGCAGCTGCGCGGCGTGGCGCTGACCCACCTGTGGGGCGGTTTTGTCGACATCACCGCCAACCGCGCACCGGACTTTGGTCGCGTCGGTGACCGCATCTATTACCTGCAAGGGTTTAGCGGTCACGGTGTGGCGCTGACAGGGCTGGCCGGGCGCGTGGTGGCCGAGGCCATCACGGCGCAGACCGGGCGCTTCGACGTTTATGCACGCCTGCGGCATCGGGCGTTTCCCGGAGGCCACTGGCTGCGCACACCGCTGCTGGTGCTGGGCATGGCGTGGCACCGCTTGCGCGACCTGCTGCCCTGAGACGCCAGCGTCTGCCTATAATCGCGCGGCTTTGGCAGGCCTGTATTCCCCTGGGGGTAAAAAGCAAGCATGAAAGCGATGGAGCGGTTTCTCGAAACCTTCATGTTCAAGGCGCGTTGGTTGCTGGCCCCGTTTTATTTCGGGCTGGTGCTGGCGCTCGGGCTGCTGCTGGTCAAGTTCGTCAAGGAATTCATCGGTTTTGTGCCGACGGTGTTTTTCGGTCAGCCGCAGGACGTGATGCTGGGGGTGCTGGCGCTGATCGACATCGTGATGGTGGGCAACCTGTTGCTGATCATCGTCTTTGCCGGCTACGAAAACTTCGTCTCCAAGATTGGTGTGGAAGATCACGAGGACCGCCCAACCTGGATGGGGCAGGTGGGGTTTTCGGACCTCAAGATGAAGCTGATCGGCTCGATCGTGGCCATTTCCGGCATCGAGCTGCTGAAGGTCTTCATGCACACCAGCGCCTACACGCGCGAGGAGCTGGCCTGGAAGGTTGGGCTGCACATGACGTTTGTCATCTCGGGCGTGCTGTTTGCCCTGATGGACCGCCTGGCCAGCGGCCGTGACAGCCACTGAACCCGCTGCGGCGCGCGCCTGGGCCCTGCTGCAGGCTTACGAGCAGGCGCGTGCGCACTGGCCGGCTGTGCCGGCGGGGCATCATCGCCCGCAGTCCGTTGGCGGCCTGGTCGATCTGCTGCCCCAGGCCGACGCGGTGCTGCTGGATGCTTTTGGCGTGCTCAACCTCGGCGCACAGGCCATCCCGGGCGCCGCGCAGATGCTGCAGCGGCTGCGTGAGCTGAAGGTGCCGTTTCGCATCGTCAGCAACGCCGCCAGCGTGCCCAAGGCCACGCTGGTGCAGCGCTACCACCGCATGGGTCTGCCGCTGCAGGCCGAAGACTTTGTGACCAGCCGTGACGTGGTGGCCGCCGCGCTGGCCGCGGCGCCGCAGCGCCGCTGGGCTGTGGTGGCGCCGGTGGGGGCGGACTGCAGCGACCTGCCGCTGGCGCAGGCGCGCCGCTGCGAAGCCGGCGCGCTGCAGGATGACGACGATGCGGTGCTGTTTCTGTGTGCGCAAGGCTGGGACGAGGTGGCGCAACAACGGCTGGAGCATGATCTGCGCCGGCGGCCGCGCCCGGTCTGGGTGGCCAACCCGGACCTGATCTCGCCGTGGGAGGGCGGCTGGGCGCGTGAGCCCGGGGGGTGGTGCCTGCACCTGGCGGCGCGCACCGGCGCCACTGTGCAAATGTTTGGCAAACCGTTTGCGGCGATCTTCGAGCGCGCGCTGGCCAGCCTGCCGCCCGGCGTGCGACGCACGCAGGTGTGGATGCTGGGGGATACGCTGCACACCGACGTGCTGGGGGCACTGGCGGCCGGGTTGCGCGCCGCGCTGGTCACCGGTGCCGGTGCCAGCACCGGGCTCGATGTGCAGCGGGCCGCGGCCACCACGGGCATCGTGCCGCACGCGGTGCTGCCGTTCATCGGCCCGGGGCCGTGACCGCGGCCAGCGCAGCCTGCACGGTGCTCACCAGTCGCTCGGCGCAGGGGGCGATCAGGGCCGGGGCGGCGTAGCCGTAGCCGATCACCAGGCCGCGCAGATCGCGGCGCTGCAGGCAGTAGGCCGACAGCGGCCGCACCGTGATGCCCTGCGCGGCCAGCTGCTGCGCCAGGGCCGCATCGTCGATGTCCGGCGGCAGACGCAGGCACAGGTGCAGCCCTTGTGCAGCGCCGTGCAGCGCAACGCCGGGATGGGCCAGCAACGGCTGCAGTGCCTGCAGCAGCAGCGCGCGTCGGCTGGCGTAGGTCTGGCGCGCGCGCCGCAGCGCATGGGCAAAGTGCCCCAGCTCGATGAACTCTGCCAGGGCTGCCTGCAACGGCAGCTGGCCAGGTCGATTCAGGTCATAGTGGGCCTGGCGTAGATCGTCCACCAGCGCCGGTGGTGCCACCAGGTAACCAAGCTTGACGCCGGGGTACAGCACCTTGGAAAACGTTCCCAGGTAGCAGACCCGGCTGTCGTCGTCCAGGCCCGCCAGGGCCGCCACCGGTGCCGCATCGAAGCGAAATTCGCTGTCGTAGTCATCTTCCAGCACCCAGGCCTGATGGCGTGCGGCCTCGGCCAGCAGCACACGGCGGCGCACCAGCGGCATCACTGCTCCTGTGGGGTACTGGTGCGACGGCGTGACGTAAATCAGGCGTGGGGGCGGCCCCGGCAGCGTGGGCGCAGCCCAGCCCTGTTCGTCCACCGCCACCGGATGCAGGCGCAGGCCACAGGCGGTCAGCGCCTTGACCGCGCCCCAGTAGGCCGGGTCTTCGATCCACACCGTATCGCCTTCGTCGGCCAGCAGCCGTGCGCACAGCTCCAGCGACTGCTGCGTGCCGCTGGTGATGATGACCTGATCGGGTTCCAGCCGCAGCCCGCGTGCCACGCGCAGGTGATCGGCCACCGCGCGGCGCAGCGGCCCATAGCCGCCTGAGGTGGTGTAGTCCAGCATCTCCGGCCGTGCCTGGCGCCAGTGCTTGTTCTGCAGCCGCTGCCACAGGGCCAGCGGAAACGCGCTGAAATCCGCTGGACCCGGGGTGAACGGCTGGATTTCCAGATGCTGGGCGTTGCGCTGGCGGGCCAGCTGCTGGCCCCGGTTGGACAACCGCGCGGTTGCGGTTGCCCCGGGGCGGCGCATGCGCGCGCTGCCACCGTTGCGCGCGGGCAGGTCGGCCACGAACGTTCCGCTGCCAACGCGGCCACGTACATAGCCTTCGGCGGCCAGCTGCTCCAGCGCCGCCACCACGGTGTTGCGCGACAGGCGCAGGTCCTGGGCCAGCTCGCGGCTGGAGGGCAGGCGCTCGCCGGCGCCCAGACGACCCTCCAGAATGGCGCGGCGCAGCGCTTCGGCCAGCCGCCGGTTCAGCGGCAGCCCGCTGCGCGGGCCCACCGGCCCGTCGTCGCGCGCCAATTCGGCCAGCAAGTGGTCGGCCAGCAGGGTGGTGGACAGCGTCATGGCAATCTCGTCGTAGGTGGCGGTCAAGTGGTTCCTTGTGCGCCCGGCAAATGGCACCGATTGTGCCTGTGGACCGCGCGCAGAATGGCTCCATCATGATGGACCCCGCGACGATGCCCTGGGTTTGGATGCCAGCCGATCACCGCTGGCTGGGCGAAACCGTCCATGCCCAGCCCTACCTCGTGCTCGGGGACAAGTACGCGCGCGCGGTCAAGGACGGCGCGCGCGCGCAGCCGGTGGTGTTTCCGTTGACCGAGCCGCAGGAGGTGGCAGCGCTGTTGGCGCAGGTGGACGGCGTGGTGCTGACCGGCTCGCCCTCCAACGTGCACCCGCGTCACTTCGGGGAAGAGGTGCTCGACCCCCAACTGCCGCTGGACGAGGCGCGCGATGCGCTGACGCTGGAGCTGGTGCGTCAGGCGCTGCAGCAGGATGTGCCGCTGCTGGGCATCTGCCGTGGCTTTCAGGAAATCAACGTGGCCCTGGGTGGCAGCCTGCACCAGGCGGTGCACACGCTGCCCGGGCACCTGGATCATCGCGAACCCAAGCAGGCGCCGCTGGAGCAACAGTACGCGCCGCGGCACGATGTGACGCTGCAGCCGGGCAGCCTGCTGCACCGGCTCGCCGGGGGGGCGCCGGTGGTGCGCGTCAACTCGCTGCATGGCCAGGGCATCAAGCGGTTGGCTCCGGGGTTGCGCGCGGTGGCCCATGCGCCCGATGGACTGATCGAAGCGGTGGAATTCGACGGTGCGCACAGCTTCGCGCTGGCGGTGCAGTGGCACCCGGAGTGGCGCTTCGGTGCCGATGCGCTGTCCAGCGCCATCTTCCGCGCCTTCGGGGTGGCGGTGCGCCAGCGCCAGGCCCGCCGTCTGCGCGAGGCGCGCGCGTTTGCCAGCGCCCCCGAGACGCCGGCCTGAGGCTGCCGCGGTACCGGCCCGGTCGCCCGCTTGCGCATTGGGCCGACAATGTCCGCACCGGCGCGGCCATGTCGCCGCAGCCGCCCTCAGGGCAATGGAGACCCCCATGAGCAGTGCCAAACAACTCAAAACCTTCAACGATCTGGAGCAATGGCTCAACGAGCGCCGGGTCACCGAGGTCGAATGCCTGGTGCCTGACTTGACCGGCGTGGCGCGCGGCAAGATCCTGCCGCGCGAGAAGTTCACCGAAGATCGCGGCATGCGCCTGCCGGCCTCGGTGGTGGCCATGAGCGTCACGGGCGAGCAGCCCTCCAGCGGCCCGTACTACGACGTCATCGACCCCACCGAGCGCGACATGCAGCTGCGTCCCGATCCGGCCACCGCGCGCATCGTGCCGTGGGTGTCCGATCCCACCGCGCAGGTCATTCACGACTGTTTCGACCACAGCGGCAAGCTCATTCCGTATGCGCCGCGCAGCGTGCTGCGCCATGTCTGTGGCCTGTTCGATGCGCTAGGCCTGCAGCCGGTGGTGGCACCGGAGCTGGAGTTTTATCTGACCGCGCGCAACACCGACCCCAACACGCTGCTGCACCCGCCGATCGGCCGCAGCGGTCGGGCCGAAACCTCGCGCCAGGCGTACTCGATCGATGCGGTCAACGAATTCGACCCGTTGTTCGAGGAGCTGTACGACTGCTGCGAGAAGATGGAGCTCAATGTCGACACCCTGATCCACGAGGTCGGCGCCGGCCAGATGGAAATCAACTTCTTCCACGCCCACCCGCTGGAGCTGGCCGACGAGGTGTTTCTGTTCAAGCGCACCGTGCGCGAAGTGGCGCTGCGCCACGACATGTACGCCACCTTCATGGCCAAGCCAATCGCGGGCGAGCCCGGCAGCGCGATGCACATCCACCAGAGCCTGGTGGACAAAGCGAGCGGCCGCAACGTTTTCAGCAACGAGGACGGCAGCGCCTCGGAGACGTTCTACCACTACATCGGCGGCCTGCAGCGCTACATCCCGGCGGCCATGGCGTTGGTGGCGCCCTACGTCAACAGCTACCGGCGCCTGAGCCGCCACACCGCCGCGCCGATCAACATCGAGTGGGGGCACGACAACCGCACCGTGGGCATCCGCTCGCCGATCGCCCCGCCGCAGGCGCGCCGGCTGGAAAACCGCGTCATCGGCGCCGATGCCAATCCCTACATCGCGATGGCCATGACGCTGGCCTGCGGCTACCTGGGCATCGTCAACAAGATCAAGCCCAAGCCAGAAATGCGCGGCGATGCCTACCTGTCGCCCTACGCGCTGCCGCGCAGCCTGGGCGAAGCGCTGGACTGGCTGCGCCGCGAGCCCGATCTGCACCACGTGCTGGGCGAGGAGTTCATCACGATCTACACCGAGATCAAGGAACTCGAGTTCGAGGAGTTCATGAAGGTGATCTCCCCCTGGGAGCGCGAACACCTGCTGCTGCACGTCTGAGGGTTGCAATTCAGGAGACCGTGCGATGACACGTGAGCCCAACGCCGAGCTGACCCGCGAGCTGCGCACGCTGGATGCGGCGCACCTGCTGCACCCTTTTACCGACCACGCCGCGCTGGCGGCTAAGGGGGTGCGCGTGATCGCGCGTGCCGAGGGCATCTGGATCTGGGACACCGAGGGCCACCGCATCCTGGACGGCATGAGCGGGCTGTGGTGCGTCAACGCCGGCTATGGGCGGCGCGAGCTCGCGCAGGCGGCCTACCAGCAGATGCTGGAGCTGCCCTTTTACAACACCTTTTTCCAGACCACCACCGAGCCGCCGGTGCGGCTGGCGCAGCGGCTGACGGCGCTGGCCCCACCGGTGCGGGGACAGCCGTTCACGCACGTCTTCTTCACCAGCAGCGGCTCGGAGGCCAACGACACCAACGTGCGGCTGGTGCGCCGTTACTGGGATCTGCTGGGCCAGCCGCAGCGCAAGGTCATCATCAGCCGCTGCAACGCCTACCACGGCTCGACGGTGGCGGCCGCGTCGCTGGGCGGCATGAGCGGCATGCATGAACAGGGCGATCTGCCGATCCCGGGCATCGTCCACATCCAGCAACCCTACTACTGGGGCCTGCGCGAGCCGGGCGAGACGCCGGAGGCGTTTGGCCTGCGCGCCGCGCGCTGGCTGGAGGACAAGATCCTGGAAATCGGCCCGCAGCGGGTGGCCGCGTTCATCGCCGAGCCGGTGCAGGGCGCCGGCGGCGTCATCATCCCCCCGCCCACCTACTGGCCCGAGGTGCAGCGCATCGTGCAGCGCTACGGCATTCTGTTGATCAGCGACGAGGTCATCTGCGCGTTTGGCCGGCTGGGGCACTGGTTTGCGTACGAAAAGTTTGGCATCCAGCCCGATCTGGTGACCTTTGCCAAGGCGGTTACCAGCGGGTACGTTCCACTGGGTGGCGTGCTGGTTCACGAGCGCGTGGCGCGCGTGCTCGTTGAAGGTGGCGAATTCACGCACGGCTACACCTACAGCGGCCATCCGGTGGCCTGCGCGGTGGCGCTGGCCAACCTCGACCTGATGCAGCGCGAGGCGCTGCCTGAGCGCGTGCGCCACGACACCGGCCCCTACCTGGCCGAGCGCTGGGCGACGCTGGCCGACCACCCGCTGGTGGGCGTGACCGAAAGCTGCGGTTTTGTCGCGGGCCTGGTGCTGACGCGCGACAAGGCCACGCTGGCCCCGTTTCCCGACGCATGGGAGGTCGGCCTGCTGTGCCGTCAACACTGCTTTGACAGTGGGGTGGTGATGCGCGCGGTGGGCCAGCGCATGATCATCGCCCCGCCGCTGACGATGACGCGCGCCGACATCAACACGATGATCGAACGGATCGTCCGTGCGCTGGATGCGACATGGGCGGATTTGCAACAGCGACACGGCCTCTAGGACAAACCCTGCCCTACAATGCCCGCCGGAGCACATCCATGGCAGGGGCGTCGGGTGGGCATCGTCCGCACCGGCCTGCGGCTCGGATCGATTCGATCCCATCGTCTTTTGTTGGACATTGACAGGAGTGTGGAGATGAACAAGCGTCTGCTTGCGCTCGCCGTGGTGGCGGCCTTGGTCGCCGGCTGCGGCAAGAAGGAAGAACCGGTCGCGCAACCCGCCCCTGCCCCGGCCCCGGCGGTTGCCCAGGCCCCGGCCGGCCCGGTGCTGGATGACGAGAAAGTGCTCAACATCTACAACTGGCCGGACTACATCCCCGAAGGCATGCTGCAGGCCTTTGAGAAAGAAACCGGCATCAAGGTCAATTACGACACCTTCGAGACCAACGAGGCGCTGCACGCCAAGCTGGTGGCGGGCAACACCGGCTACGACATCGTCGTGCCCGGCAGCGTCTTTGCCAAGCCGCAGATCGAGGCCGGGCTGTTCCAGCCGCTGGACAAGGCCAAGATTCCCAATTACGCCAACCTCGATCCGGCCGTGATGAAGGTGCTGGATCGCGTCGATCCGGGTAACCAGTACCTGGTGCCGTGGGGTTGGAGCTTTACCACCGTCGGCATCAACAAGCAGAAGGTCGAAAAGGCGCTGGGCGGCATGCCCATGCCCGACAACGCCTGGGACCTGGTGTTCGATCCCAAGTACACCGCCAAGGTCAAGAGCTGCGGCATTGCCTACCTCGACTCGCCCACCGAAATCATTCCGGTGGCGCTGCACTACATCGGCAAGGACGCCTACTCCAACAACCCGGAGGACTACAAGGCTGCCGTCGAGATGCTCAAGAAGGTGCGCAAGGACATCCGCATCTTCAGCTCGACGATGATCGACGACATCGCCAGCGGCAAGGCCTGCGCGGTGATCGGCTGGGCCGGCGACATCAACATCGCGGCCTCGCGCGCGGCCGAGGCGGGCTCCAAGGACGAGATCGTCGCGCTGCTGCCCTCCACCGGTGCGCTGGCCTTCTTCGACACGATGGCGATCCTGAAAGACGCCAAGCACCCGAACAACGCGCATGCGTTCATCAACTTCTTCCTCAAGCCCGAAAACGCCGCGGCGATGGCCAACGAGATGGGCTACAACACCGGCAACACCAAGGGCCGCGACCAGATGAAGCCCGAGGTGGTCAACAACCCGTCGATCTTCCCGCCGGCCGACTACATGCCCAAGCTGATCCAGCCCAGCAGCTTCACCAACGAAGCGCGTGAGGCGATGGCGTCGGCCTACAACGCGTTCAAGCGCGGCAAGTAAGCGGCCGGGCAGGCGGCGCGGTGCGTCCGCACGGCGACATGTGGCAACGGGCTGTTCTTCCCCGGCGGGCGGACAGCCCGTTGCGTTTTCGTTTTCGAGGTCCGCTGCGCTGGCGTTGGCGTCGGTTCGCCAGCGGGCTCTTCACCGATCGATGAGAGGCGTCATGGCAGAAGCCCCGCGAACCGCCGATGAGGCGCAGCCCTATCTGGTCACCGAAAAGCTGGTCAAGAAGTTTGACCAGGTCGTGGCCGTCGACGAGGTGTCGCTGACGGTGCGCAAAGGCGAAATCTTCGCGCTGCTGGGCAGCTCCGGCTGCGGCAAGTCCACCCTGTTGCGCATGCTGGCCGGCTTTGAGACCCCGACCTCGGGTCGCATCCTGCTGGGAGGCCAGGACGTGGTGGGCCTGCCTCCGTACGAGCGGCCGGTTAACATGATGTTTCAGAGCTACGCGCTGTTTCCGCACCTGGATGTGTGGGAAAACGTGGCCTTTGGCCTCAAGCGCGAAGGTCTGCCCAAGGCCGAGATCGCCCAGCGCGTGGGCGACATGCTGGCGCTGGTGCAGCTCAGCGCCTATGCGCGGCGCAAGCCGCACCAGCTCTCCGGCGGTCAGCAGCAGCGCGTGGCACTGGCACGCAGCCTGGCCAAGCGGCCCAAACTGCTGCTGCTGGATGAGCCGCTCGGGGCGCTGGACAAGAAGCTGCGCGAACAGACGCAGTTCGAGCTGGTCAACATCATCGAGCAGGTCGGCGTGACCTGCGTGATGGTCACGCACGACCAGGAAGAGGCCATGACGATGGCCAGCCGCATCGCGGTGATGAGCAAGGGCCGCGTGCTGCAGGTCGGCACGCCGCAGGAGATGTACGAATACCCGGCCAACCGCTTCGTGGCCGACTTCATCGGCAGCGTCAACCTGTTCGATGGCACGCTGGCCGTCGACGAGCCGGATCACTGCGCCATCGACGCACCGATCGGCCGCATCCACGTCGGCTACGGCACCACCGGCACGGTGGGCATGCCGCTCAGCGTCGCCGTGCGGCCCGAAAAGATCGACATCGCCAAGCAGCGCCCCGAGGGGGTGCCGTGCAACCTGTTCCAAGGGCGCGTCAAGGAGATCGCCTACTTCGGCTCCTACAACGCCTACATCGTCGTCACCCCGCAGGGGCACAAGGTGCGCATCACCGAGGCCAACACCTCGCGCCACGACCTGTCGGACATCACGTGGGACGACGAGGTCTGGTTCTGGTGGAGCGACACCGCCGGTGTCGTGCTGCGCGACTGACTGCCGGAGCTGCCCATGCCCGCCCAGCCTGCCTCTGCCTCCAGCCTGCCGCTGCCTGGCCGGCGCTTCGTGATCGCCGTGCCGTATGCGTGGCTGACGGTTTTTTTTCTGCTGCCGTTTCTGATCCTGCTGTACATCAGCTTCGTCGACATGGGCGATGGCATCGATCCGTTTCGCCCGCTGTGGGACGAGGCCGCCGGCGTGCTGCGCCTGAAATACGAAAACTACTGGACCATCTTCAAGGCCGAGTGGGACGGCCCGCTGTTTCGCACGCTGTACGTCGAGGCCTATGCGCGCTCGCTGCTGTACGCCGGCATCACCGCCACGCTGTGCCTGCTGATCGGCTACCCGTTTGCCTACTTCATCGCGCGCAGCCCGGCGTCGGTGCGCCCGGCGCTGCTGTTGATGGTGATGCTGCCGTTTTGGACCTCTTTTCTGCTGCGCGTCTACGCGTGGAAGGGCATTTTGGCCGATGCCGGCATCCTCAACCGCCTGCTGATGGCCGCGGGGCTGATCGACGAGCCGCTGCACCTGCTCTACACCAACGTGTCGATGCTGGTGGGCATGACCTACGTCTATCTGCCGTTCATGGTGCTGCCGCTGTACGCCACGCTGGTCAAGCTCGACTGGCGGCTGCTGGAGGCGGCCTACGACCTGGGTGCCACGCCGTGGCGTGCGTTCTGGCTGGTGACGGTGCCGCTGTCCAAGGCCGGCATCATCGCCGGCTTCATGCTGGTGTTCATCCCGTCGGTGGGCGAATTTGTCATCCCGTCGCTGCTGGGCGGCCCGGAAAACCTGATGATCGGCCGCGTGGTGTGGGACGAGATGTTCACCGCCAACAACTGGCCGCGTGCCGCGGCGCTGGCGGTGGTGATGATCGCGCTCATCATCGTGCCGCTGGCCATCTACTACCGCCATAGCGGCGAGCGCGCCGCCGCGGCGCCGCATTGAACCGGGGGCATCGCCATGGGCAACGTCATCGCACGCCACTTTGGCAAGGGCTGGCTGGTGCTGGTGTACGCGTTTCTGTACGCGCCGCTGCTGTTCATGATCGTCTTTTCGTTCAACAGCACGCGCCAGGACGCGGTCTTCACCGGCTTTTCGC
>JANWZF010000174.1 GCA_025054905.1 Tepidimonas sp. | reverse complement strand
GCCTGCAGCAGCGGCTGGGCCGCTGCGGCGGCGTGCTCCACCGCCGCGACCACCTCGACCTCCGCGCTGGCCCATTCGGCCTGCCCCGACTCGATTTTGGCCATGTCCAGCACCTGGTTGACCAGCCGGGAAAGGCGCTGTGCTTCGTCCACGATGATGCCAAGAAATTGCTGCCGTTGGGGCAACGGCAAATCCGGACTGTCGCGCAGGATCTCGGCCAGCGCGCGGATCGACGTCAGCGGCGTGCGCAACTCGTGCGTCACCGAGGACATGAAGTCGTCCTTGAGCCGATCCAGCTCCTGCAGCCGCTCGTTGGCCGCCCGCAGCTGGCGTGTGGCCTCCTCCAGCGAGCGCGATTGCTCCTCAAGCGCCCGCGACAGCGCCCGCAGTCGGCTGGTTTCCTGCAACAGATCCAGCACATCATCCAGATGCAGCGGCTGCTCCTGCACCACGGAGGCCACCAGCCGCCGCGCCGATGCGCTGCCCACGGTGCCGGCCAACTGCGTCTCGACCCACTGCACCAACGCCGCATCGGGCACCAACTCGGATGGCGCCACACCGCGCGCCTGCGCCTGTTGCGCCAGCAGCGCATCGGCACGCGCCTCGCCGGCCACCCGCACCAGCAAGGCCCGCAACGCCGGCAACGTGGCCTGGCCGCGCCACAGCAACGGCCACGCCCCATCGGCCGCGCCGGCCGTGAAGCGCAAAGCCTGCGCAGCCTCGGCCGCCCCGGGCGGGCGCACCAACGACCCTGCAACGTACAGCACCAGATTGACCAGCAGGCTCCAGAACAGCCCGTGCGTGAGGGCATCGAAGCCCTGCAGCCCAAGCAGGGCTTGCGGGCGCAGCAGGCTGACCCCCCAAGGCCCGTGCTCCACCCACCCCTGGGGCAACCAGCCCGACTTGGCCAGTGACGGCAACATCAGCGTGTAGGCCCACACGGCAAAGCCGCCCAGCAGCCCGGCCAGCGCGCCGGTGTGGCTGGCCCCCCGCCAGAGCAACCCCCCGAACAGGGCGGGCGCAAACTGCGCCACGGCCGCAAAGCTGATCAGCCCGATGCTGACCAGCGCATAAGCATCCCCAGCCACCCGGTAGTAGGCATAGCCGAGCAACAGCAGGCCCACGATGGCCAGGCGGCGGATGCGCAGAATCAGCCGGGGCAGGTCACCGTGGCCCGCACCCGCGGCGCGTCGGCGCAACCACCACGGCAGCACAAGGTCGTTGCAGACCATCGTGGCCACCGCGATCGACTCGACGATCACCATGCCGGTGGCCGCCGACAACCCCCCCAGGAACACCAGCAGCACCAGGGCATCGGCTCCCGCGGCCTGGGGCAGGCGCAGCACGAACAGCTCCGCCTGCGGCTGGGCTTGCACTCCCCAGGTCAACAACCCGGCCAGCGCCAGCGGCAGCACGAACAGGTTGATCAGCCACAGGTACAGAGGAAACACCCAGGCGGCGCGGCGCAGGTGCCGTTCGTCCTCGGCTTCCACCACCATCACCTGAAACTGCCGCGGCAGCAGCAACACCGACAAGCCTGCCAGCAGCGTCAACGCCCACCAACTCGACCAGGCAAAACTGCCGCTGTCGCCCAAGGTGAGCAGCCGCGCCAACGCGGGGTCGGCCTGAGCCCGCGCCAGCAGGGCCGCGGGCCCATCCATCATGCCCCAGGTGACGAAAACCCCGACGGCCAGAAAAGCTGCCAGTTTGACCACCGACTCCAGGGCGATGGCGGTGACCATGCCGGCGTGGCGCTCGGTACCGTCCCAGTGCCGCACCCCGAACACGATCGTGAACGCGGCCAGCCCCAGCGCGAGATACAGGGTGCTGTCGCTCCACCAAGGTGTGTTGGCGCTGCCGTCCAGCGGCTGCCCGGTGATCACCGCGCTGGCCACGGCAATGCCTTTGATTTGCAGCGCGATGTAAGGGACGATGCCCACCACGGCGATCAGCGTCACCCATCCGGCCAGCACAGGGCTCTTGCCGTAGCGGCTGGCGATGAAATCGGCGATCGTGGTCAGGCGCTGTGCACGCGCCAGCTGCACGATGCGGCGCAGCACCACCCAGCCCAGCACCATGGCCAAGGTGGGCCCCAGATAGATCGGCAGAAACCACAGACCGCCGCTGGCGGCGCGCCCGACGCTGCCAAAGTAGGTCCAGGCGGTGCAGTACACCGCCAGCGACAGCGCGTAGATCCACGGACTGCGCGTGGGCGAACGGCCGGCCCGGGCACGCGCGTCGGCCCAGTGAGCCACCCCGAACAGCAACGCCAGGTACGCAAAGGCTGCGCTGGCCACAAGGGTGGTGGACACGATGGGCCCCCCGCACGCAGCGCCATCAGTCTGGCGCGCGCTCCAGCACCCATGCCAAGGCGGCGATCAACAACGCCCAGACGGTGAACAATGCGACGGCCCACGGCGCGGCCAGCCCCGCCTGTTCCGCCAGTGCCGCCCACACCGCCAACAGAGGGAAATTGAACCCCGCCACGCCCAGCGCGAACAGCGCCCACAGCAGGGCCGTCGTCGAGGCGCGGCGCGGGCGTGTCATGGGCCGTGGCCTCTCAGACCGTCTGCGCCCCGGCCAGCCGGTGCCAGGTGTCCACCACCGTATCCGGGTTCAGCGAGATCGAGCTGATGCCCCGCTCCATCAACCAGCGCGCGAAGTCCGGGTGGTCGCTGGGCCCCTGGCCGCAGATGCCGATGTATTTGCCCTGCGCGCGGCAGGCTTGGATCGCGCGCTCGATCAGCGCCAGCACGGCCGGGTCACGCTCGTCGAAGTCATGCGCCAGCAGCTCCAGCCCCGAGTCGCGGTCCAGCCCGAGCGTCAGCTGCGTCAGGTCGTTGGAGCCGATCGAAAAGCCGTCGAAATATTCGAGGAACTGCTCGGCCAGCACGGCGTTGCTCGGAATCTCGCACATCATGATCAGCTTGAGGTCGTGCTCGCCGCGCTTCAGGCCCATCGAGGCCAGCAGCTCGGTGACACGCTTGGCCTGCGCCAGCGTGCGCACGAACGGCACCATCACCTGCACGTTGGTCAGCCCCATCTCGCCGCGCACGCGCTTGATGGCTTCCACCTCCATCGCAAACGCCTCGGCAAACTCGGCGCTGATGTAGCGCGCCGCGCCGCGAAAGCCCAGCATCGGGTTTTCTTCATCGGGCTCGTAGCGGCTGCCACCGATGAGCTTGCGGTATTCGTTGCTCTTGAAGTCGCTCAGGCGCACGATGACCGGCTTGGGCCAGAACGCCGCCGCGATCGTGGCCACGCCTTCGGCCACCTTGTCGACGTAGAAGGCCCTCGGGCTGGCATGTCCACGGGCGGCCGATTCCACCGCGCGCTTGAGGTCGGCGTCCACATTCGGGTAGTCCAGGATCGCCTTCGGATGCACGCCGATGTTGTTGTTGATGATGAACTCCAGCCGCGCCAGCCCCACGCCGGCGTTGGGAATCTGGGCAAAATCGAACGCCAACTGCGGGTTGCCGACGTTCATCATGATCTTGACCGGCAGCGGCGGCATCGCCCCGCGCTGGACTTCGGTGACTTCGGTTTCCAGCAGGCCCTCGTAGATGTGGCCGGTGTCGCCCTCGGCGCAGCTGACCGTGACCAGCTGGCCGTCCTTGAGCGTGTCGGTGGCGTTGCCGCAGCCGACCACCGCCGGAATGCCGAGCTCGCGCGCGATGATGGCCGCGTGGCAGGTGCGACCGCCGCGGTTGGTGACGATGGCGCTGGCGCGCTTCATGATCGGCTCCCAGTTGGGGTCGGTCATGTCGGTGACCAGCACGTCACCGGGCTGCACCTTGTCCATCTCGGCGATCGAGTGCACGATGCGCACCTTGCCGGTGCCGATTTTCTGGCCGATGGCGCGGCCACTGGCCAGCACCGGCCCCTTGGCCTTGAGTTTGTAGCGCAGCTCCACCTGCCCGGCCGCCTGGCTCTTGACCGTCTCGGGGCGTGCCTGCAGGATGTAGATCTGGCCGTCCAGCCCGTCCTTGCCCCACTCGATGTCCATCGGGCGGCCGTAATGCTGCTCGATGACCAGCGCGTAGCGCGCCAGCTCCAGCACTTCGGCATCGGTCAGGCAGTAGCGGTTGCGCTGCTCCACCGGCACGTCCACCGTCTTGACGAGCTTGCCCCCGGCGGCCTTTTCCTCGGGCGTGGCAAACACCATCTGGATCAGCTTGCTGCCGAGGTTGCGCCGGATGATGGCGGACTTGCCGGCTTTCAGCATCGGCTTGTGGACGTAGAACTCGTCCGGGTTGACGGCACCCTGCACCACCGTCTCCCCCAACCCGTAGCTGGCAGTGATGAACACCACGTCCGCAAAGCCGCTTTCGGTGTCGATCGTGAACATGACGCCCGAGGCCCCGAGGTCCGAGCGCACCATGCGCTGCACGCCGGCCGACAGGGCGACCTCGCTGTGCGCAAAGCCCTTGTGCACGCGGTAGCTGATCGCGCGGTCGTTGTACAGGCTGGCAAAGACCTCCTTGATCTTGTGCAGGATCTGCTCGATGCCCACCACGTTCAGGAAGGTCTCCTGCTGGCCGGCAAACGACGCATCGGGCAGGTCTTCGGCCGTGGCCGAGGAACGCACCGCGTAGCTGGCATTGAGGCCCCCGTCCAAGGCGGCGTAGGCGTCGCGGATCGCAGCCTCCAGCTGCGGGGGAAACGGCTGCGCCTGCACCAACGCCCGGATCTCGGCGCCGGTGGCCGCCAGCGCCTTGACGTCGTCGGCGTCGAGGCTGGACAGCATGGCATCGATGCGCGCATCAAGCCCGCCATGCTTGAGGAACAGCCGGAACGCGTGCGCGGTGGTGGCAAAGCCCGAGGGCACGCGCACGCCCTGCGGCAACTGCGAGATCATTTCGCCCAGGCTGGCGTTCTTGCCACCGACGATTTCGACGTCGGTCATGCGCAGCTGCTCAAACGGCACCACCAGCGCATCGGGGGCAAAGCGGTCAGACATGATGGAACACTCCGGATGGTTGAACAACCTGGCCGCGGCCACGGGAGGCGGAGGACTTACGGATTGGACTGATCGCCTCCGTCCCGCCGCGCGGCGGCCGCCCAGCATGACCG
>JANWZF010000129.1 GCA_025054905.1 Tepidimonas sp. | reverse complement strand
GGTGCGCGTGATGCGCTGGCCGGCCACCCGGGCCACCGGCTCGGCCTGCTCGCGCAGACTGGTGTAACCCTGCACGCCAAAAAAGATGAAGGAGGGAATGATCAACAACATGAGCAGGGCCATCAGCACCTTCATGTTGTTGCGAAAAAGGTCGAACATGGGGGATCAACACCGTGGGTGACGAGCGAAGGGACCGCGCCCGAAAGCGGCGGCATCATAGCACCGCGCCCCCCCCCAGCGTCCCTTGCTCGCCGGCGGCCGCGCCGTCGGGCCCAAATGCCCGACCGATCCCCGGGCAGCCCATTTCGTCGGGATGGTGGGTGCTGACGGGTTCGAACCGCCGACCTACGCCTTGTAAGGGCGCCGCTCTACCAACTGAGCTAAGCACCCGACGATGACCGCGACCCGCTGCGGACCGGCCGGAGCAAGCGCAAGCCCTGGCGCGACCGCAGGCCCCGGACCAGGGTCACTGGCGGTTGACGGCTTCGCGCAGCCCTTTGCCAGGGCGGAACTTGGGGATTTTAGCAGCGGGAATCGGCACCTCTTCACCGGTTTTCGGATTGCGTCCCTTGCGCGGGGCGCGCTCATCCACCACAAAGGTCCCAAACCCCACCAGCGTGACCTCGCCGCCACGCACCAGGGTTTGCGTCACCCCTTCCAGCAGGGCTTCCAACGCCCGGCTGGCCTCCTGCCGGGTCAGCTGTGCGCGCTCGGCCATGTGGTCGATCAGTTGTGCTTTGTTCATCGTTGATGCTCTCCACAATCCGCTGCCCCGGCGCAGCCCAAGCAGCGGCGAAAAGCGGCGTATTCTAGCCGTCACACACCGGCGCGCAGCGCCTCGGCAACGGCGCGGCCAACGTCGATGGTGCGCGCCGTGCCCCCGAGGTCAGGCGTGCGCGGACCGCCACTGCCCGGCGCCAACACCGCCTCGATCGCGCGCACGATGGCGTCGTGGGCGCTGCGGTGGCCCAAAAAGTCCAGCATCAGCGCGCCGGACCAGATCTGTCCGATCGGGTTGGCGATGCCGCGGCCGGCGATGTCCGGTGCCGAGCCGTGCACCGGCTCAAACAGCGACGGGAAGCGCCGGTCCGGGTTCAGGTTGGCCGACGGCGCAATCCCGATCGTGCCGGTGCAGGCCGGCGCCAGGTCGCTCAGGATGTCGCCGAACAGGTTGCTGGCCACGACGACGTCGAACTGCTGCGGCCGCTGCACGAAATGCGCCGTCAGGATGTCGATATGGTACTGGTCCACGACGACATCGGGGTACTGCGTGGCGATCGCGCGCACGCGCTCGTCCCAGTACGGCATCGTGATGGCGATGCCGTTGGATTTGGTGGCGCTGGTCAGGCGGCCGCGGCGGCGACGCGCCTGCTCAAAGGCAAACCGCAGCACACGGTCCACACCGTGGCGCGTCATGATGGTTTCCTGCACCACCAGCTCGCGCTCGGTGCCCTCGAACATGCGCCCACCGATGCTGGAGTATTCCCCTTCGGTATTCTCGCGCACGATCAGCATGTCGATCTCACCGGGCGCATAGGGCGTGCCGTCGCGGCGCACCAGCGGCGAGCGCACCCCTGG
>JANWZF010000070.1 GCA_025054905.1 Tepidimonas sp. | reverse complement strand
CTTGCGGCTGCTGGCCCAGCGGGGTGGCCAGCAGGGCCTGGGGCTGCAGGCGCGGCCCCTTCAGTGCCACGGTCCATTCGCCGCGTGCGCTCCAGGCCCCGGTGCCCTGGCCCGCGGTTTTCAGGGTCTGTTCCCAGCGCGGAGGTTGGGCGGCGGCGGAACCGACCGCCTGCGTGGCGCGCAGCCGCAGCGCGCAGCGTTGCTGCCGCAGCCAGCCATCTGGGGTGTCCAGGTAGCGGTTGATCAAGTGCACCTGCTGCATGGCGCGGCGGCGCAGCAGCGGGTGGCGGCGCAAGCGCGCCAAGGCCTCCTCCCCGGTCAGCCCGGGTAGCGCGAATTTCAGCTCGATCTCTTGCGGCACAATGACCCCTTGCCTCGTCGCCCGTGCTGCGATCCTAACCGTGAACCGTCATCATGAGCCATCCTCCGCGTGATCTTTCCCATCTGGAACCGCGCGACCGCGCCGAAGTGCTGGCGCAAGCGCTGCCCTACATCCGCCGCTACCACGGCAAGACGATGGTCATCAAATACGGCGGCAATGCGATGACCGATCCCGAATTGCAGGCGGCGTTTGCCGAGGACGTGGTGTTGCTCAAGCTCGTCGGCATCAACCCCGTGGTGGTGCACGGCGGCGGTCCGCAGATCGAAACGCTGCTGAAGCGCCTGGGCAAGGAGGGCCGCTTCATCCAGGGCATGCGCGTGACGGATGCCGAGACGATGGAGGTGGTCGAGTGGGTGTTGGCCGGCGAAGTGCAGCAGGACATCGTCGGCCTGATCAACCGCGCTGGCGGCAAGGCGGTGGGCCTGACCGGGCGTGATGGCGCGATGATCCGCGCGCGCAAGCTGCGCATGGTCGACCTGAGTGACCCGAGCATCGAGCACGACGTCGGTCAGGTGGGTGACATCGTCTCGATCGACCCGAGCGTGGTGCGCGCGTTGCAGGAAGACCAGTTCATCCCGGTGGTCAGCCCGATCGGCTTTGGCGAGCACAACGAGAGCTACAACATCAACGCCGACGTCGTGGCCGCCAAGCTGGCCACCGTGCTGCAGGCCGAAAAGCTGCTGATGCTGACCAACATCCGCGGTGTGCTGGACAAGGACGGCCAGTTGCTGGCCGAACTGACGCCGCGGCGCATCGACGAGCTGGTGGCCGATGGCACCATCAGCGGCGGCATGATCCCCAAGATCGCCGGCGCGCTGGATGCCGCCAAAAGCGGCGTGAAGGCCGTGCACATCATCGACGGCCGTGTGCCGCACGCGATCCTGCTGGAGGTGCTGGGCGATCAGCCGTTTGGGACGATGATTCGCTCGCATTGAGACCGGGTGAGCCGATCCTGGGCGCGCTGGCGGCCGCGAACGGGTGCCGCCAGGGCGGCAGCAATCCGCTGCTGCGGGTTTTTCCGGATCCGTGGGGCTTGACAGGGCTTCGCTGGCCTCTAGAATAGAACGACCGTTCGTTTTATTTTGGAGGCAAGGATGGCCGACACCGCCGCGGCGGACCCCGAGACCAGCGCTTCGCGGGGGCGAGCCTCGGGTCGCGCCCCTCACAAGGGCCAGCAGACCAAGGCCGCCATCATCGACGCCGCCCTGGGGCTGGCGTCGCAGGTGGGGCTTGAGGGCCTCAGCATCGGGGCGATCGCCGAGCTGATGGGCATGAGCAAGTCGGGCGTGTTCGCCCACTTTGGCTCGCGCGAGGAATTGCAGATCGCCGTCGTGCGGGAGTACCACGCTCGCTTCGAGCGCGAGGTGTTTCGTCCGGCGCTGGCGGCGGCGCGTGGGCTGCCGCGGCTGCGTGCCCTGTTCGATCACTGGATGCGCCAAACGTCGCTGGAAATCGATTCGGGCTGCATCTATATCAGCGGAGCGGTGGAGTTCGACGATCGGCCCGGTGCAGTGCGTGATGCGCTGGTGGCCACCGTCAACACCTGGCAGGCAGCGGTGCGCAAGGCGGTGCAGATGGCCATCGATGAGGGACATTTGCGCGCCGATGCCGATCCGGCCCAGGTGGCCTTCGAAATCCACGGCCTGATCCTGGCCTTGCATTACGAGGCGCGCTTCCTGCGCAATCCGGCTGGGCTGCAGCACGCCCGCACCGGCTTCGACAACCTGATCGCCCGCTACCAGGTGGCGCCTTAAGGCGCGCGGCGGGTGATCTTTCCGTTTCACGCTTCCTTCCCCGCATCTCAAGGAGACCGACGATGCCGCAATACACCCCGCCCCTGCGCGACATGCAGTTCGTGCTGCACGAAGTCCTGCGCGTGGTGGACCAGCTCAAGCCCTGCCCCCCGCACGCCGAGGTGGACGCCGACACCCTCAACGCCGTGCTGGAAGAGGGTGGCAAGTTTGCCGCGGAGGTGGTGTTTCCGCTCAACCTCAGCGGGGATGCCGAAGGCTGCCGTCACGACCCAGCCACGCACACGGTGACAACGCCCACGGGTTTCAAAAGCGCTTACCAGCAGTACGTGGCGGGCGGTTGGCCGGCGCTAAGCTGCGATCCGGCCCACGGCGGGCAGGGTTTGCCGTTCGTGGTCAACCAGTGCTTCTACGAGATGCTCAACAGCGCCAACCAGGCCTGGACCATGTACCCGGGGCTGAGCCACGGCGCCTACGAATGCCTGCACGCGCATGGCACGGAGGAACAGAAGCGCCTGTACCTGCCCAAGCTGACCAGCGGCGAGTGGACCGGCACGATGTGCCTGACCGAGCCGCACTGCGGCACCGACCTCGGCCTGCTGCGCACCAAGGCCGAGCCGCAGCCGGATGGCACCTACAAGCTGACGGGCCAGAAGATCTTCATTTCGGCCGGCGAACACGACCTGGCCGACAACATCGTCCATCTGGTGCTGGCGCGCCTGCCCGATGCCCCGCCGGGCACCAAAGGCATCAGCCTGTTTGTCGTGCCCAAATACAAAGTCAACCCCGACGGCAGCCTGGGCGAGCGCAACGCCATCTACTGCGGGGGGATCGAGCACAAGATGGGCATCCACGGCAACGCCACCTGTCAGATGATCCTGGACGGCGCGGTGGGCACGCTGGTGGGGCAGCCGAACAAGGGTCTGCAGGCGATGTTCGTGATGATGAACGCGGCGCGCCTCGGGGTGGGCAACCAGTCGGTCGGGCTCACCGAGGTTGCATTCCAGAACGCCCTGGCCTATGCCAAGGATCGCATCCAGATGCGCAGCCTGTCGGGGCCGAAGGCCAAGGACAAGCCCGCCGATCCGATCATCGTGCACCCGGATGTGCGCCGCATGCTGCTGACGGCCAAGGCGTACGCCGAGGGCGGACGCGCGCTGCTGATGTACTGCGCGCTGTTGCTGGACCATGAGTTGCATCATCCCGACGAGCAGGTGCGCCGCGACAGCGCCGAGCTGCTGGCGCTGCTGACCCCGATTGCCAAGGCGTTCCTGACCGACAACGGCTTCATCGCGGTCAACGAGTGCCTGCAGGTCTTTGGCGGCCACGGCTACATCCGGGAGTGGGGGATGGAGCAGTTCGTGCGCGATGCCCGCATCAACATGATCTACGAGGGCACCAACACGATCCAGGCGCTTGACCTGCTGGGGCGCAAAGTGCTGGCCAACCAGGGCGCGACGCTGAAGAAATTCGGCCAGATGGTGCAGCAGCTGATCGAGGAAGAAGGCGTCAACGAGAAGATGAGCGAGTTCATCAATCCGCTGGCGCAGCTGGCCGAACAGATGACCAAGTTCACCACCGAGATCGGCTTCAAGGCGCTGCAAAACCCCGACGAGGCGGGTGCGGCGGCGGTGCCCTACCTGCGTGTGGCCGGTCATCTGGTGTTTGGCTACTTCTTTGCCCGCATGGCCTCGGTGGCGCTGAAGGCCATGGCCGCGGGCAGCACCGATCCGTTCTACCAGGGCAAGCTGCAGACGGCGCGTTTTTATTTCGCGCGCCTGTTCCCGGAAACCGCCACGCTGATGCGGCAGGCGCGCAGCGGGGTGGCGGTGCTGCTGGACAGCGACGCCGCGCTGGGCGTGCCAACCGTTTGACATGCCACCGTTGCCGAGGAGACGACCGATGATCCGGATGTCCACCCTGTTGTGCGCGGTTGGGCTGGCTGCTGCCGTGCTGCCCGCACAAGCGCAAATGAGCCCGGTGGGGCGCTGGCACACCATCGATGACGAGACCAAGGAGGTCAAAAGCGAAGTCGTCATCACCGAAAAAGATGGGGTGTTGACCGGGCGCATCGACAAGCTGCTGCGCAAGGGGGCCGACCCCAACCGCCGTTGCACCGCCTGCACCGATGACCGCAAGGATCAGCCTCTCGTCGGTCTGGAGATCATCCGCGGCGTGCGCCAGGTACCGGGCAAAGCGGTCTGGGAAGGCGGCACCATCCTCGACCCGGAAAACGGCAAGACCTACAACGTCCGGCTGACCCCGGTGGACGGTGGCGCCAAGCTCGAAGTGCGCGGCTCGGTGTTGTTCATCGGTCGCACTCAAACCTGGGTGCGGGTGCCTTGAGGGCCTCGCACCGCTGCGTCAAGGAATCGATTCATCATGTCCCGCTTTCTGATCCGCCGTGTGGCCGTGCTCGGCGCCGGGGTCATGGGTGCGCAGATCGCCGCCCACCTGGTCAACGTGCGCGTGCCCGTGATCCTGTTTGACCTGCCCAAAGAGGGCGCCGACCCAAGCGCGATTGCCCGCCAGGCCATCGCCAACCTGAAGAAGATGAAGCCCAGCCCGCTGGGCGTGGCCGATGACGCCGAGTTGATCCGGCCAGCCAATTACGACGAACACCTGCCGCTGCTGCGCGAGTGCGATCTGGTCATCGAGGCCATTGCCGAGCGCATGGACTGGAAGCACCAGCTCTATGCCCGCATCGCGCCGCATCTGGCTGAGCATGCGATCCTGGCCTCCAACACCTCGGGCCTGTCGATTGGCCAGCTGGCCGAGCCGCTGCCCGAGTCCCTGCGGTCACGCTTTTGCGGCATCCACTTCTTCAACCCGCCGCGCTACATGCCGCTGGTGGAGCTGATCGCCACCCCGGCCACCCGCCCCGACGTGCTGGACGAGCTAGAAAGCTTTGCCACCACCACGCTGGGCAAGAACGTCGTGCGCGCCAAGGACACGCCCAATTTTGTGGCCAACCGCATCGGCATCGCCGGCATGCTGTCGACGATGATCGAGGCCGAGCGCTACGGGCTGACCTTCGACGTGGTCGATGACCTGACGGGCAAACGGCTGGGGCGGGCCTCCAGCGGCACCTTTCGCACCGCCGACGTGGTGGGGCTGGATACGCTGGCGCACGTCATCCGCACGATGCAAACCCAGCTCAGCCCCGAGACTGACCCGTTCTACGCGAGCTTTGCCACGCCCAAGGTGCTGCAAGTCTTGCTGGACCAAGGCCATCTGGGGCAAAAGACCAAGGCGGGCTTTTACAAGAAGGTTGGCCGCGAGGTGCTGCGTTTTGACCTGGCCCGCGGCGACTATGTGCCTGCTGGCGCCAAGGCCGACGAGGTGTACGGCCGCATGCTGAAAAAGCCGGCGTCCGAGCGACTGAAGCTGCTGCGCAACGCCGAAGGCCCCCAGGGCCGCTTTCTGTGGGCGATCCTGCGCAACGGCTTTCACTACGCGGCGCTGCATCTGCAGTCGATCGCCGAGACAGCCCGCGACGTGGACCAGGCCATGCGCTGGGGCTTTGGCATGAGCCAGGGGCCTTTTGAGCTGTGGCAGGAAGCCGGCTGGCTGGAGGTGGCGCGCATGGTGCAGGAGGACATCGACGCCGGGCGCGCGCTGTGCTCGGCGCCACTGCCGGCCTGGGTGTTCGAGGGGCCGGTGGCCGAGCTTGGCGGCGTGCACCAGCCGCAAGGGTCGTGGAACCCGGCCAGCGGTCGCTTCGAACCACCGCGCACGCTGCCGGTGCATGCGCGCCAGCTCTACCGCGAGCGTGTGCGGGGCGAAAGTGGGCCCGATTGGCGCACCGATGGCACCACCGTTTACGAGGACGACGCCATCCGCCTGTGGACGCTGACGCGCCCAGGCCTGGACGATGTGCTGGTGGCCAGCCTCAAGACCAAGATGCACGCCATCAGCCCGGCGGTCGTCGAGGGCCTGGACCGTGCCGTGAACGAAGCCGAAGCCCGCTTTGCCGGCCTGGTCGTGTGGTCTGGCGACGAGCCGTTTTCGGTCGGCGCCGACCTGCAGGCCACGCTGCCGGCTTTTGCCGCGATGGGCGTGCAGGCCATCGAGTCGGTGGAAGCCGAAATGCAGCGTGTGATGCTGCGCCTGCGCTACGCCCAGGTGCCCACCGTGGCTGCGGTGCGGGGCATGGCGCTGGGCGGAGGCTGCGAGCTGGCCGTGCACTGCGCCCGCCGCGTCGCGCATATGGAAAGCTACATGGGCTTGGTGGAAGTGGGCGTGGGCCTGATCCCGGGCGCGGGTGGCCTGACCTACATCGCCCGCCGCGCCGCGGAAAACGCGCGTGCCAGCACCGGCACCGACCTGCTGCCATTCCTGACCGAAGGCTTCAAGGCCGCGGCGATGGCCACCGTGGGCACCAGCGCGCTGGAAAGCCGCAAGCTCGGCTACCTGCTCGACAGCGATGTGATCGTGCCGCACCGCGACGAGCTGCTGTGGGTGGCGCTGCGCACTGCGCAGTCCATGCGCGAGGCCGGCTACCGCCCGCCGCTGCCGCGCCCCTTCGCGGTGGCGGGCCGCAGCGGCAAAGCCACGATCCTGGGCCAACTCGTCAACATGCGCGACGGCGGCTTCATCACGGCATACGACTTTGAAATCGCCAGCCGCATCGCGCACGTGGTCACCGGCGGCGACGTGGAGGCCGGCACGCTGGTGACCGAGGAATACCTGATGAAGCTGGAGCGCGAGGCCTTCTGCGCCCTCATCGTCCAACCCAAGACGCAGGCGCGCATCCTGGCGCTGCTCAACGACGGCAAGCCCCTGCGCAACTGAACTCTGGCAAGGATCAACGATATGAAAACGCTGCAGGATGCCTACATCGTCGCGGCCACCCGCACCCCGATCGGCAAGTCGCACAAGGGCGCGTTTCGCCACACCCGGCCCGATGACCTGCTGGCGCACGTGCTGCGCGCCGCGCTGGAGCAAGTGCCGGCGCTGGATCCGGCCGCCATCGAAGACGTCATCTGCGGCTGCGCCATCCCGGAAGCGCAGCAGGGGTTGAACGTCGCGCGCGTTGGGGCCGTGCTGGCCGGGCTGCCCAAGAGTGTGGGCGGCATCACGGTCAACCGCTTCTGCGCCTCCGGTCTGTCGGCGGTGCAGATGGCTGCCGACCGCATCCGCGTCGGTGAAGCCGACGTGATGATCGCCGCGGGTGTGGAAAGCATGAGCCTGGTGCCGATGATGGGCAACACCCCCAGCCTGAACCCGCGCATCTTCGCCAACCTGGGCAACGTGGAGGACTACGGCATCGCCTACGGTATGGGGCTGACTGCCGAGAAGGTGGCGCAGCAGTGGAAGGTGTCGCGCCAGGCGCAGGATGAATTTGCGCTGCAGTCGCACCAGCGCGCCATCCGTGCCCAGCAGGCCGGTGAGTTCAACGACGAGATCACACCGGTGCCAGTGCAGGAGCGTGAGCTGGATGCCGAGCGTGGCGAGGTCACGGTGCGCACACGCATGGTGACCCAGGACGAGGGCCCGCGCGCCGACACCAGCCTAGAGGCACTGGCCAAGCTCAAGCCCGTGTTTGCCACGCCGTGGCGTGCCGACCGCACTCCCACCGGTATGGGTAGCGTGACTGCAGGCAACAGCTCGCAGACTTCCGACGGAGCCGGCGCGCTGATTCTGGCCAGCGAAGCCGCGGTGCGCCGGTTTGGCCTGCAGCCGCTGGCGCGCTTTGTCAGCTACGCCTCGCGCGGGGTGCCGCCGCACATCATGGGCATCGGGCCGGTGCAGGCCATCCCGGCTGCGCTGAAGGCCGCTGGCCTCAAGCAAGACGATCTCGACTGGATCGAGCTCAACGAGGCGTTCGCGGCGCAGTCGCTGGCCGTGATGCGTGAGCTGAACCTGGACCCGGCCAAGGTCAACCCGCTCGGAGGGGCGATTGCGCTGGGCCACCCGCTGGGGGCCACGGGCGCCATCCGCTCGGCCACCGTCGTGCATGCCCTGCGTCGCCACCGCCTGCGCTACGGCATGGTCACGATGTGTGTGGGCATGGGGCAGGGTGCTGCCGGCATCTTCGAGCGCGTATGATCGCGGCACCAGGAGCCTGCGCATGACCACCCCCGACATCCTTCAGCACACCGAAGGCGGCGTGCTGACCCTGACACTGAACCGTCCCCAGCGTAAAAATGCCCTGACCCAGGCGATGTACGCCACCCTGGCCGCGGCCTTGCAGCAGGCTGTGGACGATGGGGCCGTGCGGGTGGCGGTCATCCAGGGGCAGGAGACCCTGTTCAGCGCTGGCAACGACATCGAGGAATTCCTGCATGCGCCCCCTGCGGGCACCAGCAGCCCAGTGTTTGACTTTTTGCGCACGATCGCCACCTTCCCCAAGCCGCTGCTGGCGGCGGTGTGTGGCCCGGCGGTGGGCATCGGCACCACGATGCTGCTGCACTGCGATCTGGTGGTGGCCGGCGACAACGCGGCGTTTTCGATGCCGTTTGTCAACCTGGGGCTGTGCGCGGAAGGCGCCTCCAGTCTGCTGCTGCCGCAGCTGATGGGCTACCACCGCGCGGCGGAGGCCTTGCTGCTGGGTGAGCCGCTGGATGCGGCCACGGCCCTGGAGGTCGG
>JANWZF010000139.1 GCA_025054905.1 Tepidimonas sp. | reverse complement strand
ATGCCGATGGCATCGGCCGTCCAGTCGAAAGGATCCCCCTGGCGCCAGCCACTGGCATGCTGCAGTCCCTCGATCAGCGCCCCGTGCGCCAGCAGCGCCAGCACGACCCACACCCCCCGCGCCTGCGGCCAGCCCCAGCGCGCCAGCAACGTCAGGGCCGCATAGGCCAGCGCATGTTGCGCCTTGTCCCAGACATCCAGCGCCAGCGGCGGCAGATGGCGCGGCGGCAGCAGCGACCCCACCGTCACCCCCACCAGCAGCACGGCAAAGGCCCAGCGCCCCCACCCCCGCCCGAGCGCCTGCATCAGCCCGTCCCCACCGCCTGCTGCAACGCGTCGGCAAAGCGCGCCGCCACGTTCCAGCCGGTCTGTTGCGTGATTTCCTGAAAGCAGGTCGGGCTGGTGACGTTGATCTCCGTCAGATGCTCCCCGATGACGTCCAGGCCCACCAGCAGCAGCCCACGCGCAGCCAGCGCCGGCCCCAGCGCGCGCGCGATCGCTTCGTCGCGCGCCGACAGCGGCTGCGCCACCCCCCGGCCCCCGGCGGCCAGATTGCCGCGCACCTCGCCTGGCTGCGGGATGCGCGCCAGCGCGTAAGGCACCGGCTCACCGCCGATCAGCAGGATGCGCTTGTCACCCTGGGCGATCGCCGGCAGGTAGCGCTGCACCATGATGGTGGTGTGGCCGTGCGCCGTCAGCGTCTCGATCACCGCGCCGAGGTTCAGCCCGTCCGGCCCGACGCGG
Organism: Tepidimonas sp.; assembly: GCA_025054905.1. Classification (GTDB taxonomy): domain Bacteria; phylum Pseudomonadota; class Gammaproteobacteria; order Burkholderiales; family Burkholderiaceae_C; genus Tepidimonas. The sequence goes on along the minus strand of JANWZF010000139.1, from coordinate 5,300 downwards.
AAGATACCGCGGCCGCCCATGCCGTCCAGGGGCTTCAGGATGATATCGCGGTGCTCGGCGTGAAAAGCGCGGATGGCCTCGGCCGAGCGCGTCACCAGCGTCGGCGGCGCCCACTCGGCAAACTCCATCAGCGCCAGCTTTTCCGGGTGATCGCGCAACGCCGCCGGGCGATTGAAAATGCGCGCGCCCTCGCGCTCGGCCTGCTGCAGCAAATGGGTCGCGTAAAAGTACTCGGCATCGAACGGGGGGTCCTTGCGCATCAGCACGGCCCCAAACTCGCCCAGCGCCACCGGCCGCTGCCCCCGCACACGGAACCAATCCTCGGCGTGGCCGGTCAGCTCGATGTCGCGCACCCAAGCGGTCACCGGCTCGCCGCTGCGCCAGTGCAGGTGCTGGGGCTCGCACGCGGCCAGCCGCACGCCCCGACGCGCCAGCTCACGCATCATCGCGTAGGTGGAATCCTTGTAGGTCACGAAGGTGTGCAGCGGGTCGGCCACCACCAGAACGTCGCGCAGCATCGTGGGGAGTGCTCCTAGCCCAAGCTCAGATTTCGATTTTGCTGCCCAGCTCCACAACCGCGTTGCTGGGCAGGTGCAGGAATTCGGCCGCGGGGCTGGCGCTGCGGTGCAGCTGGGCAAACAGCATTTTGCGCCAAAGGGCCAGCCCCCCTGCCTGCGCGCGGGGCACCACCACATCGCGCGACAAAAAATAGCTGGTGGCCATCGGATCGAGCTCGATGCCGCGGCCGCGCAGCAGTTCCAGCGCCTTGGGCAAGTCGGGTTCGTTCTTGAAACCAAAATGCACCGTCACGCACCAGGCCCCCCGCCCCAGCGGTTCGGCCTGCACACGCTCGTCCAGCCCGATCCACGGCAGCTCATGGTAGCGCACCGTGACGAACAGGTTGTGGCGGTGCAGCACCTTGTTGTGCTTGAGGTTGTGCAGCAGGGCGGCAGGGGCCACGTCCGGCTCGACGGTGAGAAACACCGCCGTGCCGTCCACCCGCACGGGCGGATCGGCGGCGATGGCTTCCCAACACTCGCGCAAGCCGATCGATTCGCGCTGGCGCTGCTGGTGCAGCGCCGCGCTGCCCTGCTGCCAGGTGGTCATCAGCAGCACCAGCCCGGCCGCAATCAGCAGCGTGAACCAGCCGCCGTCCACCAACTTGAGCGCGTTGGAGGCGCAAAAGAGCACGTCGATCAGCCCAAACAGCGCGGTGGCGGCCAGACACAGCGGCAGCGGCAGGCCCCAGCGGTAGCGCACCACAAAAAACGTCAGCACCGTGGTGATCAGCATCACCAGCGTGACCGCCAGCCCGTAGGCCGAAGCCAGACGATCGGAGGAGCGAAACAGCACCACCGCCAGCACGACCGCCACCAGCAACGCCCAGTTGACCGCGGGCAGGTAGATCTGGCCCGTCTCCCGCACGCTGGTGTGCCACACCCGCAGCCGCGGCAAGTAGCCGAGCTGGATGACCTGGCGCGTGACGCTGAATGCCCCGGTGATCAGCGCCTGCGAAGCGATCACCGTGGCCACGGTGGCCAGCACCACCAGCGGCAGCTGCGCCCAACCGGGCGCCAGCCGGAAAAACGGGCTGTGCGCGGCGCCGGGCTCGGCCAGCAGCAGCGCCCCCTGCCCGAGGTAATTCAGCAGCAGCGCCGGCATCACCACCGCCAGCCAGGCGATGCGGATCGGCCGCGCACCAAAATGCCCCATGTCGGCGTACAGCGCCTCGGCCCCGGTGACGCACAGCACCACCGCCCCCAACAGCACGAATGCCAGTGCAGGCTGCTGCCACGCCATGCGCCAGGCGTGGTGGGGACTCAGCGCCGCCAAAATCTCTGGCCGCTGCACGATCTGCACCAACCCCAGCACCGCCAGCACGGCAAACCACAGCAGCATCACCGGCCCAAACCAGCGTCCGATCGAGCGGGTGCCCCGCTTTTGCAGCGCAAACAGCACCACCAGCACCCCCACCGTCAGTGGCACGACCATGCGGTGGGCATGCGGATACACCACCGCCAATCCCTCCACCGCCGACAGCACCGAAATGGCCGGTGTGATCACCCCATCGCCGTAGAACAGGCCCGTGCCGACGATGCCCAGGGCCAGCAGGCGGCCGCGCCAGTGCGGGCGAGCGCGCACCGATTCGGCCGCCAGCGTCAGCAGCGCCACCAACCCTCCTTCGCCTCGGTTGTCGGCACGCATCACCAGCGTGACGTACTTGAGCGTGACCACCACCGTCAGCGTCCAGACGATCAGCGACAACACGCCCAGCACGTTGGCCGGCTCGGGCGTAACCCCATCCAGGCTGAACACTTCCTTGACCGCATACAGCACGCTGGTGCCAATGTCGCCGTAGACGACACCCAGCGCCGCCAACGTCAGGGCGGGCCAAGTGGAGTGGGATGAACCGGAGGTCACGGACAAACGACGCGCCGTTGCGGCCGCGCTAGCAGCGAGGGTAGCACCCGGCAGCAGCTATGATCGCAGTCTTCAGGCATCCAGCTCGGCCTGCGGGTCGGTGGCCTCCAGCTCGTAGGCCGCCGCCAGCATCGCCAGGCGCGCCACCACGCCATACATGTAGAAGCGGTTGGGGACGCTGGCCCCCGGCGGGCTGCCCGGCTGCGGCTGCAGCGCGCTCTTTTCGAACGCCAGCGGCACGAAGCTGGCCCCGGGCGCGTTGAGGTTTTCGTCCACACCGCGCTCGGCATGCACGCGGTAAAACCCCCCCACGACGTAGCGATCCATCATGTAGACCACCGGCTCGGCCACGGCGTCGTTGATGCGCTCGTGCGTCATGACGCCCTCCTGGATCAGCACGCCGGTGACCTGGCGACCATCCTTGATGACGTTCATCTTGTTCTTCGTGCGCCGGCTCAGGTTGACCAGCTCGCTGGCGTCGCGCACCATCATCACGCCCATGCCGTAGGTGCCGTTGTCGGCCTTGACGACCACGAACGGACGCTCCTGAATGCCGTATTCCTTGTACTTGCGCCGGATACGCCCCAGCAGCGCATCGACCTGGGTCTGCAGGCATTGCAGCCCCTGCCCTTCGGCAAAGTTGACCTCGCCGCAGTGCGTGAACATCGGGTTGATCAGCCACGGATCGATACCGATCAGCTTGCCAAAGCGCTTGGCCACCTCCTCGTAGGCGCGGAAGTGCTGGCTCTTGCGCCGCACGTGCCAGCCCGCGTGCAGCGGCGGCAGCACGTACTGCTCGTGCAAATCTTCCAGAATGCCCGGCACACCTGCCGACAGATCGTTGTTCAGCAGGATCGTGCAGGGATCGAAGTGCTTCAGACCCAGACGGCGCCCCTCGCGGATGATGGGCTCCAGCACGATGCGCTCGCCGCCGGGCAGATCGATCGGGGTCGGCTCCTTGATCTCGGGGTTGAGCGAGCCGATGCGCACGTTCAGGCCAGCCGAATAGAAAATGCGCTGCAGCTGCGCCACGTTGAGCAGGTAAAACGTGTTGCGCGTGTGGTTTTCCGGCACCAGCAGCAGGTTTTTGGCTTCGGGGCAAATCTTTTCGATCGCAGCCATCGCGGCCTGCACCGCCAGCGGCAGCATCTCGGCCGTCAGGTTGTTCCAGCCGCCCGGAAACAGGTTGGTGTCCACCGGCGCGAGCTTGAAGCCGGCGTTGCGAATGTCCACCGAAGTGTAAAACGGCGGCGTGTGCTCCATCCATTCCAGCCGGAACCAGCGTTCGATGACCGGGGTGGATTCGAGGATGCGCTGTTCGAGTTCGTTGATCGGGCCGGTCAGCGCCGTGACGAGGTGCGGGACCATCGGGATGCCCTCCATGACGTGGGGAGGCCCCCGGGGCGACCGGAGGCTGCGATGCTGCGATTGTAGAAAGCCCGCCGCCGCGGCGCCCCCATCGGCGGCACGCAGGCGACGCGGCGCCGACACCCTGACCGGTATGCGGTATAACCGCTGCATGAACCGCAACCTCTGGCTGCTGGCCACGGCGCAAGGCCTGTTCCTGACCAACAACGTCGTCTTCATCGCCATCAACGGGCTGGTGGGCCTGAGCCTGGCACCGGCCGGCTGGATGGCCACGCTGCCGGTGATGGGCTATGTGGTCGGCGGGGCGCTGTCCACCGGGCTGGTGGCACGCGCGCAGGCGCGCTGGGGGCGGCAGGTGGGCTTTCAGCTGGGGTTGGCGGTGGCGCTGGCCTCGACGCTGCTGGCGGCGCTGGCGCTGTGGCTCGGTCTGTTCTGGCTGCTGGTGGCCGCCACCGTCATGGCCGGCTACTACAGCGCCAATGGGCAGCTGTACCGCTTCGCCGCCGGGGAGCTGGCCGCGCCGTCGCAGCGGGAGCGGGCCGTCTCGCTGGTGCTGGCCGGCGGACTGATCGGCGCCATCGTCGGCCCGAACCTGGCCAAGCACACGCGCGACCTGCTGGGCACGCCGTTCCTGGGCGCCTACCTGGCGCTGGCCGGGGTGGCGCTGCTGTCGATGGCGGTGATGGCCGGCATCCGCTTTGCGGCCGAGCCGCCGCGCGCGGCCGGCACCGCCGCAGGCGGGCGCAGCGTGGCCGAGCTGCTGCGCGAGCCGCGCTTTGCCGTCGCCGTGCTGGGCGCGGCACTGGGCTACGGCGTGATGAACCTGCTGATGGCCGCCACCCCGCTGGCGATGCAGACCTGTGGCTTGCCGTTTGCAGACGCGGCGCTGGTGCTGGAGTGGCACGTCATCGGCATGTTCGCGCCGGGCTTTGTCACCGGGCACCTGATCCAGCGCTTCGGCGCGCTGCGCATCATGGGCGCCGGCGTGTTGCTCAACGCCGCCTGCATCGCCATCGCACTGTCAGGACAGGATTTACACCAGTTCCTGGTGGCCTTGTTCCTGCTCGGGGTGGGCTGGAATTTTCTGTTCACCGGCAGCACGACGCTGGCAATGCAGGTCTACCGGCCGGACGAAAAGGACCGCGCGCAGGCGGTGATCAACTTCGGCGTGTTTGCGACGATGGCGCTGACCTCGTTTGCCTCGGGAGCCTTGGTGACCACGCAGGGCTGGTGGTGGCTCAACGTCGGCTCCACGGTGCCGGTGGCCATCATGGGGCTGGCGTTGCTGGCGCTGATGGGGCGGCAACAAGCGGCAGCCCGCCCGTCGGGCGCTTGAGCCCTGCCCGCACGGCCCCGCGCCGATCCGACGCTTACGGCATGCGCGCGATCACCTCCGCCACGGCGGCGGTCAGCCGGCGCGCATACGGGACGTGCAGAAATTCGTTCGGGCCATGCGCGTTGCTCTGCGGGCCCAGCACCCCGCAGACCATCATCTGCGCCTGTGGAAAGCC
>JANWZF010000136.1 GCA_025054905.1 Tepidimonas sp. | reverse complement strand
ATCCACCAGTGCCCGGTTGTCGGCACCGTGGCAGGTGGCCTGCACGATGACGTTGCGCGCAAAGCCCAGGTGATCGCGCAGCGCAAAGAGCTGCTCCTTGCTCGCATCGCAGGGGGTGTACTTGCGCTCAGGCGCGTACGGAAAGCGCGCGCCCGGGCCAAAGACGTGGCAGTGCGCATCCACCGCCCCGGGGGGCAGCGCCAGGTGCGGACGGCTCGGACCGTCGTACCAGTCCAGCCAGCCGGGGGTTTTGACAAAGCCCCCCGTGGTCGGGCGGCCCACGGCTTCAGTCGACATAACGCAACCCCGCCTGGGCCAACGCCGGCCGCATGTCGTACATGTCCAGCCCCAGCTCGCCTGCGGCCAGGCGCGCGCGTTTGGCGGCTTCGGCCGCCTCGCGCTTGCGGGCCGCTTCGAGCGTGGCAGCCGCCTGGGCGCGCGGCACCACCACCACGCCATCGTCGTCGGCCACGATCACATCGCCGGGGTGCACCAGCGCGCCTGCGCACACCACCGGGATGTTGACCGAGCCCAGCGTCGCCTTGATCGTGCCCTTGGCGCTGATGCATTTGCTCCAGACCGGAAAACCCATCTCGGTCAGCGTCTTGACGTCGCGCACCCCGGCATCGATGACCAGCGCGCGCGCGCCGCGCGCCTGAAAACTGGTGGCCAGCAGGTCGCCGAAGTAGCCGTCGCAGCATTCGGCGGTGATGGCCGCCACCACGATGTCGCCTGGCTGGATCTGCTCGGCCACGACATGCATCATCCAGTTGTCGCCCGGATGCAACAGCACCGTGACCGCCGTGCCCGCAACCTGCGCCCCGGCGTAGATCGGGCGCATGTAGGGCTTCATCAGGCCGACGCGACCCATGGCCTCGTGCACGGTGGCGCTGCCGAATGCGGCCAGCGCGTCGGCGACCGCGCGCTCGGCGCGTTCGATGCGGCGGTAGACCACCCCCAGTTCGTAGTGCATCGCTGCGTTCTCCTTGGTGCTGGCGCGGCCGGTGCGCCTCACAGACCCCGCGCCTTGAGCTTGGCGTCCAAGCGCGGGAAGACCCGGCGCGCGTTGGTCTCGAACACCTTGCGCCGCGCGGCCTCGTCCAGGTGGGGCGTGGCCAGCACGTAGCGCTTGGTGTCGTCGTAATGGTGTCCCGTCTCGGGGTCGATGCCGCGCACCGCCCCGATCATCTCGCTGGCAAACAGGATGTTGTCCACCGGCACCACGCGCGTCAGCAGATCGATGCCCGGCTGGTGGTACACGCAGGTGTCGAAAAAGACGTTGCCCAGCAGGTGCTCGGCCAGCGGGGGTTTTTTGAGCTCCTGCGCCAGCCCGCGGTAGCGTCCCCAGTGGTACGGTGCGGCGCCACCGCCATGAGGGATGATGAAGCGCAGCGTCGGGAAGTCCTTGAACAGGTCCCCCTGGATCAGCTGCATGAAGGCGGTGGTGTCGGCGTTGATGTAATGCGCCCCGGTGGTGTGAAAGCACGCGTTGCACGAGGTGCTGACGTGGATCATCGCCGGGATGTCGTATTCGACCATGACCTCGTAGATCGGATACCACCAGCGGTCGGTCAGCGGCGGCTCGCGCCAGTGGCCCCCGGACGGGTCGGGGTTGAGGTTGAGGCCGACAAAGCCATAGACCTCGATGCACTTGCGCAGCTCGGGGATGCAGGTGCGCGGATCCACCCCCGGTGACTGCGGCAGCATCGCTGCCCCGACGAAGTGCTCGGGAAACAGCTGCGTGACGCGGTAGACGAGCTCGTTGCAGATCGCCGCCCAGGTGGCCGAGGTGTTGAAGTCCCCAATGTGGTGGGCCATGAAGCTGGCCCGCGGGCTGAAGATGGTCAGATCGCCGCCGCGTTCGCGCATCTTGGCCAGCTGGTTGGTCTCGATCGAGGCGCGGATCTCGTCGTCGCTGATGCGCAACTGCGCAGGCGACGGCGCCTGCGCGGGGTCGCCCAGGGCGGCAATCTGGCGGTGGCGCCAATCTTCCAAGGCCTTGGGCGCGGTGGTGTAGTGGCCGTGAACGTCGATCACCAGGGGGTCACGCATGGGTCCAAACCTTTCTTGCATCGTCAGCGGCCAGCGCCGGCTCCATGCCATGGCGGCGCTTGGCGGCAGCAGCAGCCGGAGCGGCCAAAAACGCCAGCAGCTGCCGCACCGCATCGGTGCGCCTGCAGCACGCGGTGGCCGCACCGCTGAACACCGTCTCGATGGCCACCGGTGGCGGCAGCGTGCCCACCACCTGGATGCCGGGGATGTGCATCAGCTCGCTGAGCTGCTGAAAACCGAGGTCGATCTCGCCGCGTGCCAACAGGCTGCCGACGGGCACGCCGGGCGGGGGAATCACCAGGCGCGCACGCACCTGCGCGCCGATGCCCCAGCGTTCGAACAGCTGCTGCAACGCCTGCCCGCTGGGCCCGGTGGAGACCCCCAGCCGGCGCGCGCCCAGCACGGCTTGCCGCACCTCCTCGACGCTGCCCAGGTCGGGACGGGGGAATCCGGCCGGCACGGCCACCGCCACCGGCGAGCGCACCAAGGGCACGCAAGTGTCGGCCTGCACATGCCCCTGCGCCGCCAGCTGCTGCAGCGCGTCGCTGGCCAGCACGACCCAATCGAACGGCTCGCCGCTGGCCACACGCCGTGCCGCCTCCACCCCCCCGATCGACTCCAACGCCACGGGCTCGCGTCCCTCAGCGTGCCAGTCGCGCAGCAACTCGGCCAGCACCAGTCGGGTGGCCATCGAGGAAACGCCGCGCAACGGGGGCGGACTGGAGATCGAATCGGTCATGGCGGACAACGAGATCATGGCAGAGCCAGTGCGATTGTCGACGGCCTGGACCCGTTCAACACAGCATGACACCACTAGCTGCTATGGCGTTTCGGCATGACAGGGGCTAGACTGTGACCCCATGGATCTGAAGCAGCTGGAATATTTCGTACGGGTTGCGGAGCTGGGCAGCTTCACGCGCGCCTCGCACGCGCTGGGGGTGGTGCAGCCGGCGCTGAGCCGCCAGATCCGGGCGCTGGAAGTCGAACTGCGCCAGCACCTGCTGCTGCGCAACGGCCGGGGCGCCGTGCCCACCGAAGCGGGCAAGGTGCTGCTGGCGCACGCGCGCGGCATCCTGCACCAGGTGGCCCGCGCGCGCGAAGAGCTGGGGCGCGTGCGCGGTGCGCTGGCCGGCCGCGTGGCGGTGGGCCTGCCCCCCAGCCTGGCGCGGACGTTGGCGGTGCCGCTGACGCGCGCGTTTCGCCGGGCGCTGCCAGAGGCCACGCTGACCCTCGCGGAGGGCCTGTCCCTGGCCATGATGGATCAGGTTCACCAGGGCCGCCTGGACCTCGCCCTGGTTTACAACCCCCCAGCATCCCAAGACCATCACATCGAACCGCTGTTCGACGAGACCTTGGCCTTGGTGCAGCCGCGCCCGCAAGGGCTGCACGAGGATCCTGTGCTGCCGATCCGCCTCGCGGACGTCGCCTGCCTGCCCCTGATCATCCCGAGCCGCCCCAATGCTTTGCGGGTCCAGGTCGAAGCCACCATGGCCACACTGGGCCTCAAGCCCACCGTGGTGCTCGAAATCGATGGCGTGGCGTCCATCCTGGAACTGGTGGCCGATGGAATGGGCTGCGCGATCCTGCCTCCCCATGCCCTATCCCACGCAGCCCAAGCCAGCAAACTGCAGACTCGCCCCATCGTCGAGCCCGAACTGCACACCCATGTCACGCTGGTCACCAGCGCGCACCGGCCGATCACGCGCACCCAGCAAGCCGTGATTCAACTGATCCAAGACCTGACCACGCACACCCGAGCCTTCAGCGATCGGTCGAATCGGTGAACTTTCCCGCCGAACATGGCCTGCTGATGCCAGCCAGGGGTCCAAGCGCCTGCACGCCCCCGCACCTAACGGCGCAACCACGAGCAATGATAGGCGTACATTTGCCCTCCCGACGAAGAACGAAGGGCATCAGCATGAGGTGGCAAACTCTGCGCCGGCTGCCCTTGCACGACGTGGTCGAGTTGTGGATCCTGACACAGGGTCCGGATGGCATCCGACGATAAAACAACCGGCCGATAGAAAGACGAATGAAGGTCGAATTCATGACTACCCATCCAATCAAACAGATTGTCTTCATCGTTTAAGTCACGAACCCTTTTCATTCTCTCGTAAAGCGTCACCGCATGCGCCCGCGAAAAAACAATACCAATCGCCTGGACATTCTGGGCATAACCAGCCGTACCCAGCACGAACCACGGACCAAGGCTGTTGCCCGGCCAGTAGACGACATCGCCGCGCTGAATCGCCAACTGCTGGAGCCAAGCGTCGCTGGCGCGCAGGTAGCCGGCTTCCATGAGGCGGATGGCGGTCGTGCGCTGATCCCACAGCATCAGGGCAAGGGCCAACACGATCGGCGTCATCACCAGGCGGCCGCGCGATGCAAGACTCCAGATACCCCAGAACAGCAAGGCGGGCAGCAGTCGATAAGCCAAGACCGCCGGGACTTCCCATTGGTGTTCGGGGAGGGGCCCCACCATCGGGACCGTGACTTCATAGTCGAACTGGAGAGATGCCAAACCTGCTGTCGAGACCAGTAGGATGGCCATGATCAGCACGCGGGCGCGCTTCGAGCAATGGGTCTGCCACAGCGAGAAGGTCAGCCGGGTGGCGCTGGGAATGCAGCAGACGACATAAGCCGCCAGTACCATGGCGCTGCCGAATCCGCTGCCGATCGCGACGTAGCTCAGCCCCAACCCCAGGCCGGTGATGAATCGTTGCCCTGGTTGCTGCGCGGCGATCAGATCAACCGCAGCCAGCGCCGCAACCACCGTGGCCAACCAACTAACCCGCCAAAATTGCGCCTGCGCCAGCAGGACCGCGGGGGCATGCAGTCCCACCACCACCGCCACGAGCAGACACCATGCCGCCACGACCGCCACGGCGTGGTACAGCCGTCGGTGGTTTAGCAAAGCCACGCGTCCGGCCAGCAACAGGACGGCCAACGGCCATACGATCCGGTCCAACGCCACGGACGACGCATCGACCGGAAAGACAATGCGCGAGGTGTGGCGAACCAGGCTTTCCCACAGCGGGTCCATCGGGGCCAGCGGGCTCCACCCCCAAGCCGCGCCCATGATCAGCCCGGCCATGGCCAGCGACAGCAGGCCAAGGACTTTGCGGTCCCCTAGCGACAGCACCACCAGGCTGGCCATCCCGCCGATGGCCATCAAGGGGTGCAGCAGCAGCGCCGCGCCCGACAGCAGGCCGGCGCTGACGTAGCGTCGGCCGATCCATGCGGCCATGCCCGCCAGCGTCAACCCCATCGCATACGGGCGAGCCGTGGCAAAGCTTTCGTTGAGCAACAACAGGCTGGGTCCTAAGTCATAGGGGGGGTTCAAGATCGTGACCAGGCCCACGGCTGCGGCGCCGCCCCGCCAGCCCAGCAGTCGCACGGCCAGCGCCAGACAACCCGCAATCCAGATCAAGCCGCCTGCCAACGCGACCCCCTTGGCCGCCGCAGCGGGCCAAGCCCAGCGCAGCAGCTGGGCATACGCTTCGTCAAACAGGCTGAGGCTGCCTTGCGACCCAAAAGCAAACCACACATCGCGGGCATAGGCCTGTGGCATCCGTTCGTTCAACGCCAGGACGAGGTAGATGACCGCGTCGTGCCAGATGCCCCGGTAGGGGTGGCACAGCAGCCAGATCGACAACACGAGGGCCGCCCATCCCCAACCGCCCACCCGGCACGCCGCCCTGTCCACGGGGCGGCCGACATTCACGTGGCCCGAAAGTCGCATGCGTGCTTCAGCCCTGCTGGGGCGCCGTGCGGTCGTCGGGGTGTTCGATCGTCTCGTGGTACTCGTCGTCCAGGTTGACGGCCCAGATGGCCTCCCGAGGAACGTCACCTCCCAGGATGGCGTCCACCGCCAGCTTGGCGGTCAACATGGAGTGATCCTGGTTGTTGTAGCGGTGCATGCCGTTGCGCCCAACCAGCCAGAGATTGGCGAGGCCGTCGACCCACTGGCGCACCACGCCGAACTGGGCGTAGCTGCCGAAATAGGCGGGATAAGCCTTTTCGACCCGCACAAGGTGGCTGTCGAGCACATCCTTCGGATCGATCAGGTCGATCGAGGCCAGCTCCTGAATCGCCAGCCGGGTAAAAGCGGCATCATCCAGCGACCATAGATCGTCGCCAACGTTGCAAAAATATTCCAGACCCAGCCAGACCGTGCGGTCCGGGTCGGCAACCAAGTCGGGGCTCCAGTTGTTGAAGATTTGCAGCCGACCGAGTCGAACCTCTTTTTCCTGAATGTAGATCCAATTGTCCGGCAGGCGCTGGCCCGCCACGCCGTCGCTGTCACCGGGGTGGCGCTTCATGCGCCGCACCAACAGGCCGACCGTGATGAAGTCGCGATAGAGCAGCCCTTGCGCCACCTGTTGCACGTCGTGCGGGGCAGGCGGGGACATGCCCGCGATCAGATCCTTGACGGGCATGGTGGAGATGACATGATCGGCCGCGACGGTCTGGCGCTGGCCGGCCTGGTCGACGATGTCGACCCCCGTGATGCGGTGATCGTTTCGCTGGAGCCCCACCACGCGGGTGTTGAGCAAAAGCGTGCCCCCGTGGTTCGTGATCTCGCGGGCGGCCATTTCCCACAGGTGCCCCGGCCCCAGGCGCGGATACAAAAAGCGCTCGATCAGGCTCGTGTGTCGCGTTACCTGCCCGCTGTGCAGCAGGCGGCCCGCGGCGTGTTTGAGCGCCTCGGTGATGGACAGCCCCTTGATGCGCTGCGCCCCCCACTCCGCGCTGATCTGCTGGCACGGCACGCCCCAAACCTTCTCCGTATAGTCTTTGAAAAACGTCCGGTACAGCTCCTCGCCAAAACGGTTGACGATGAAATCTTCCAGGTTGCGCTCTGGGCGCGGTGCCAGCCGCGCCCGGGCATAACTGCCCATGATGCGGGCAACCCGACGCGGACCCAGGTTGGCCAGCGTGGTCCAGTTGAGCTTGAGCGGATAGTCGAACAGCCGGCGCAGGAAATAGATGCGCGACAGGCGCGGCCGCACCAGCATGCAGTCCGCCCCCGGGGTTGCGCGGCTCGTCTGAATCCACCGCGACTGCCGGTGGTAGTGGATGGGGATCGGGTCACCCTCGCCGCCGGCGATGGGCAGCAGGCTCTGCCACCAGTCCATCACCCAATCGGACTTGGAGAAAAAGCGATGTCCCCCCAAATCCATGCGGTTGCCACGATGCACGACCGTTTTCGAAATGCCACCAACCTGGGAGTCGGCTTCGATCAACAGTGGCTTGATGTCGGAGCGGCGAATCAGCTCCAGGCCGGCGGTCAGCCCGGCCGGGCCGGCGCCGATGATGATGACGTTCATTGTCATTGCATTCTAGAAGGTCTGCGCGCCCCACTCTGCTTTTTCGGCATCCCTTCCCGCCTGGATCTTGACATCGCCCAGCGGCTCTTGCGCAGCCCATAGGGAGCCTTACCTTGCACTCATGCTTGCGACGTTGCGTTGGATCTATTTGAGCACCAAGAATTTGGGATGGCCTTGGCCCCATGCACGATACTTATTCGGCGCATTTACAACCACACTTTTACCTATTATTTTTATCGCGTTGTTGGGCATCAACAGTGGGGGCGCCCAACACAGCTTCCCACCGGCGCACCCCCATAAAAACCGAGAACCCATGATACCATGGGCTCTCGCATACGATTCAGCCTTTATAGGCTAACACAACACCGAAACACCAGGCAAACCAAATAGCCCTGGCTTTTTACGAGAATGAAGCCGAGTAAGCCGTCGTGGAGGCAGAACAAGATCCCGGCAAATACTTCCTGACCGTAGCATTATCACTCCCGCAGACCCACTTGAAAACCGGGGCACCCATATGCCCCGAGGTCCCTACAGCTTTGGGAGTGGTATCATTATGATAAGGCACAAGATACACGTACTGATTGTCCAAACCAGAATCAATACCTGCAGCGATTTGAACCGCAATCACGCCATCCGCGTTGGTTCCGATCTTTTGAACATACTTCGAGGTCGACGTATTTGATTCACACCCCCATTTACCAGCCCCCGGACCCGCTGTCGCCGATTGATAAACCTCGGTTACCGTTGTCCGACAAGAGCTGGCCGCCAGAACGACCTCAGACATTCTCGCTTTTTTCGTGTAATCCTGGTAAGAGGGCAGCGCCACCGCCGCCAAAATACCGATGATGGCCACCACGATCATCAGTTCGATGAGCGTGAAGCCCTGTTGCTTGCGGTTCATCCTTCAGCTCCTTGGTTGATTGACATTGAACACCCCTAACCGGACCCAATCAAGGGCGTCGATAGCTTAGCACGGAGCATGCCAAACCACGGCGAGGGCCTCTTTGCCCTTGGCGCGCTGTCGCGCGAGGGCAACGCCGACGGGCACGATGGCGTTGGCGCTTTGTCGTATCAAACTTTGACGTCAAACTTTGACGTTGATGCCGCCCCCGCCCCTTTGTCTTGGAGGGCAGCCGGGGTCTCCCATCCAACGGCAGGT
>JANWZF010000107.1 GCA_025054905.1 Tepidimonas sp. | reverse complement strand
GCAACATCCTGCGTGCCCAGTGCAGCCTGGTACCAAGGACGCGCCGTTGGATCATAAGTGGGAGGCAGATTCTGTGGAGAAGAAAACAAATAGCGCTTGTCTGACCAACCAATATAGGTGGTATCAAACCCTGCTGCCTTGACGATCATTTGCAACCAGGGCTGCGGGTTCTCGGCTGCAGCCGCCGGCAACATCGCGCGCACGGCTCGCTGCGCACCTTGCACCCAGTCTGCCACTGCCGTGGCCCGCGCCAGAGCCAGCGCCCGCCCATCGTGCTCGACGGTCTGCCGCAACGATCGTTGGGCAATCCCAATATTGACCGCCGACACCGCCACCACGCTGACCACCGTCAGCGCCGTAGCCACCAACATCAGGCGACTGCGCAGAGATTGACCCCAAGCCATACGATTTACTCAAAACTTGAAAACTTGACTGATGCTACTAAATAAATAAACAAATCAGTATCCCATAATATTTACATGGGTATTCAGATAGTGGGGATGTACGTTCGCGCTTAAGCCCGGCTCAGCCGAACCATCAGCTGCCGCACGATGGCTGCGCGCATGTCGTCGAACAGCAGCGCCTCTTCGGCCTCTTTGCCCAGCACCACGGTCTCGGCGAACGCCAGCTCGCGCTCCTGCTGCAGCTCGGTGGGGCCGATCAGCTCACGCCCGTCCAACGTGCGCAAGGCCCAGCGCACGCGCCGGCGCAGCAGCAGTTCGCGCACCTGGCCTGCGGCGGTGGTGCCCACCACCGCCCGCTCGCGCACATCCTGCTCCAACAGCAGCACGACCTCCGGCACCGGCGTGGCGGGCAGCCGCACCCCTGGCAACGCCAGCTGCACCTGCACCCCACTGGCCTGCAGCTGCGCGCGCAGGCTCTGCACCACGTCACTGTCAGCGCCAGCCTGCAGGCGCAGGGTGCGAAACGGCAGGCTCAGCTGCGCGCCGCGCAACCGAAAACCGCAGCCGGCCAGCCCCACCGCAGCGGCCAGCGCCACCAGCCAGGCTCGCCGGCGCGTGTCCACGCTCACACCACCACGTTGACCAGACGCCCGGGCACCACCACCACCTTCTTCGGGGGGCGGCCTTCGGCAAAACGCGCCAGCTCGGGGGCCTGCAGCGCCGCGACCTCGATAGCGGCGCGGTCGGCCCCGGCCGGCACGGTCAGGCTGCCACGCACCTTGCCGTTGATCTGCAGCACCAGTTCGATTTCATCGCGCTGCAGCGCGGCCTCATCCGGCTGGGGCCATGGCGCATCGAGCAAATCGCCCAGGGCGCTGGCGTAGCCGAGCCGTTGCCACAACACCCAGGTCAGGTGCGGCGTGACGGGATACAAGCAGCGCAGCAGGATGCCAAACCCCTCGATCAGCGCCACGCCGCCACCGGGCTCGTTGGTGCCCTCAAACGCTTCCAGCGCGTTGAGCATCTTCATGCAGCCCGACACCACCGTGTTGTACTGCAGCCGCTGGTAGTCGTAGTCCACCTGCTTGAGCACCGTGTGCAGTTCGCGCCGCAATGCCTTGGCCCGCGGCCCAAACGCCACCTCCGCCAGCGAACCTGCGCCCTGCGCGGCCTGCTGGGCGGCGCTGAAATCCATCTGCGCAAGCCGCTGCCCAAACGCCCACACCCGCTTGAGGAAGCGGTGGCTGCCCTCCACCGCCGCGTCGTTCCACTCCAGCGTGGCCTCTGGCGGCGCGGTGAACATCGTGTACAGGCGCGCGGTGTCGGCGCCGTACTTCTCGATCAGGTCCTGTGGGTCCACGCCGTTGTTCTTGGACTTGGACATCGTGCCCACGCCCTCGTAGTCGATCGGCGTGCCCGCGGGCAGCACCCCGTCGGCGCTGGGCACCTCGCGCTTGAGGCGCGCGCCGACGATCTTGCCGCCCTCATCCAGCACGTGCTCCACGTCGTGCGGCCAGAAATACTCCTTGCCCCCCTTGGCGGTGCGGCGGCTGTAGATGTGGTTGAGCACCATGCCCTGCGTCAGCAGCCGCTGGAAGGGCTCGTCCACCGTCACCAGCCCGAGGTCGCGCATCACCTTGGTCCAGAACCGCGCATACAGCAGGTGCAGGATGGCGTGCTCGATACCGCCGATGTACTGGTCCATCGGCATCCAGTAGCGCGTGCCCTCGCCCACCATCGCCGTCTCCAGCGTCGGGTCGCAGTAGCGCATGAAGTACCACGACGAGTCGACGAAGGTGTCCATGGTGTCGGTCTCGCGCCGCGCTGGCTTGCCGCACCGCGGGCAGTTCACCTTCCAGAACGACTCGCACTTGGCCAGCGGGTTGCCGCTGCCGTCGGGCACCAGGTCCTCGGGCAGGCGCACCGGCAGGTCTTCGTAAGGCACCGGCACCGGACCGCAGTCGTCGCAGTGGATGATCGGAATCGGCGTGCCCCAATAGCGCTGGCGGCTGATGCCCCAGTCGCGCAGACGGTAGGTGACCTTTTTCTCCCCCAGGCCCTGGGCGGCCAGCAGCTCGGCGACCTTGTCGACCGCCTCGGCGTAGCCCAGCCCATCCAGCGGGCCGGAGTTCACGCAGCGGCCGCGCTGCTTGTCAGCGTACCACTCGGCCCAGGCGTCGGTGGAGAAGGTTTCGCCCTCCACCGCCACCACCTGGCGGATCGGCAGCCCGTATTTCTTGGCAAAGGCAAAGTCGCGCTCGTCGTGGGCCGGCACCCCCATCACGGCACCGTCGCCATAACCCATCAGCACGTAGTTGCCCACCCACACTGGTACGGCCTGCCCGGTCAGCGGGTGCGTCACCGTCAGCCCGGTGGGCATGCCTTCCTTGTCTTTGAGCGCCAGCTCCGCTTCGGTGGTGCCGCCCAGCTTGCAGCGCTCGATGAAGGCGGCCAGCGCCGGGTCGCGGCGTGCGGCGTGCTGCGCCAGCGGATGCTCCGGCGCCACGGCGCAAAACGTCACGCCCATGATGGTGTCGGCACGGGTCGTGAAGACCCACAGACGCCCGTCCTGGATCGGCCGTCCGTCCTCACCGCGGATGTCGTGTGGGAAGGCAAAGCGCACACCTTCGCTTTTGCCGATCCAGTTTTCCTGCATCAGCCGCACGCGCTCGGGCCAGCCGGCCAGAAAGTTGGGGTCCTGGGGATCGGACACCGCCGACAGCAGCTCCTCGGCATACTTGGTGATCGCGAGGTAGTAGCCAGGGATCTCGCGCTTTTCCACCAGCGCGCCGGTGCGCCAGCCGCGCCCGTCGATGACCTGCTCATTGGCCAGCACGGTCTGGTCGACCGGATCCCAGTTGACCACCTGCGTCTTGCGGTAGGCGATGCCCTTTTCCAGCATCTTCAGGAACAGCCACTGGTTCCACTTGTAGTAGTCGGGCGAGCAGGTGGCGATTTCGCGGCTCCAGTCGATGGCCAGGCCCATGGCCTGCATCTGCCGCTTCATGTAGGCGATGTTGTCGTAGGTCCACTGCGCCGGGGGCACGCCGTTTTTGATGGCGGCGTTTTCGGCCGGCAGGCCAAAGGCGTCCCAGCCCATCGGCATCAGGACGTTGTAGCCCTTCATGCGCAGCTGGCGCGCCAGCATGTCGTTGATGGTGTAGTTGCGCACGTGCCCCATGTGCAGCTTGCCGCTGGGGTAGGGCAGCATCGAGCAGGCGTAGAACTTGGGACGCGAAGGGTCTTCGGTGACGCGGTAGGCGTCGCGCGCGGCCCAGGCCGACTGGGCAGCAGCTTCCACGTCGCGGGGGGAGTAGGCGTCTTGCATGGTGCGCGGCAGAAAGCCGCCAGCGGCGACCATCGCCCGATGGCAGCCGCCTGGCAGCGTGGACCAAACGTTGTGGCGACGATTGTATCGGCCGCTGCCGCTGCGGCCGTCGGCGTCAGGCCAGCACTTCGGCCAGAAATTCGCGCATCGCCACCCACGAGCGCGCATCGGCACGCGCGCTGTAGACGGTGCCAAAGTCCGGATCGTTGGCCTGTGGGTTGGTGAAGGCGTGCATCGTGCCGCCATAGGCATGCAGCTGCCAGTCGGCCCCGGCCGCGCTCATCTCCTGCGCGAAGGCCAGCACCGATTCGGGTTTGGCCATCGGGTCATCCCAGCCATGCAGTGCCAGCACCTTGGCCTCGATGCGCCGTCCCGCGGTGTTGCCCGGTGGCGTGAACAGCCCGTGAAAGCTGACCACCCCGCGCAGCGGCAGCCCGCAGCGCGCCATGTCCAGCACGCTGAGGCCGCCGAAGCAAAAACCAATCGCCGCCACGCGCGCGGCGTCCACCTCCGGCTGCGCCGTCAGCGCCGCCAGCGCCGCGCCCAGGCGCGCCTGCAGCAGCGGGCGGTTTTGCACCAGCGGGGTCATCAGCGCGGCGTTTTCTTCCTTGCTCTGGCCGCGCTTGCCCTTGCCATAGACGTCCATGGCAAAGCCCACATAGCCGAGGCCGGCCAGGGCGCGCGCCTTGCCGTCCTCAAACGGGCTGCGGCCGGCCCAGGCGTGGGCCACCGCCACCGCCGGGCGCGCGCCACGCTGCGCGTCGTCCCACGCCAGCAGGCCCTCGAAAGTCTGACCGTCGTGCGTGTATTCGATGGTGCGGGTCTGGATCGTCATGGTGCTTCAAACCTCCTCGCCTCACAAGGCAGTGGATCAACACCCGGCAGCACCGCGGCCCGGTGGCCGTCCTTTCAGCGCAAGCCGAGCACGTCGAACATGTCGTACAGGCCGTGCGTGCGCCCAGCCAGGAAGCGCACCGCGCGCAGGCTGCCCTGCGCATAGGTGGCGCGGCTGCTGGACTTGTGCGTGATCTCGATGCGCTCGCCGCT
>JANWZF010000266.1 GCA_025054905.1 Tepidimonas sp. | reverse complement strand
GATCGCCTGGAAAAGCTGCTGATCGGCAAGACCGCCAACGGCGGGCCCAAGAAGCTGGCCAAGGGCACGGTGCTGACCAAGGAATACCTGGCCGAGGTGGACCGCCACCACTGGTTCGACATCCGTGTGGCCGACGACGATGTGGCCGCGCAGATGGAGTCGATCAAAAACGCGCTGGAGGCCACGCGCCACAAGTTTGACCAGGCCTTCGAAGAAAAGCGCAAGAAGCTCACGCAGGGCGATGAGCTGCCGCCGGGCGTGCTGAAGATGGTCAAGGTGTTCCTGGCCGTCAAGCGTCGCCTGCAGCCTGGCGACAAGATGGCCGGCCGCCACGGCAACAAGGGCGTGGTGTCCAAGATCGTGCCGGTGGAGGATATGCCCTACATGGCCGACGGCACGCCGATCGACATCGTGCTCAACCCGCTGGGTGTGCCGTCGCGGATGAACATCGGGCAGGTGCTGGAGGTGCACCTGGGCTGGGCTGCCAAGGGCCTGGGCGAGCGCATCGGCGAGATGCTGCAGCGCCAGGCCGACGTGGCCGAGGTGCGCAAGTTCCTCGACACGATCTACAACTCCACCGGTCGCAAGGAAAACCTGGACGAACTGTCGGATGAGGAAATCATCGCGATGGCGCAGGAGCTCACCAAGGGCGTGCCGTTTGCCTCGCCGGTGTTCGATGGTGCCAGCGAGGAGCAGATCCGCGCCATGCTGCGGCTGGCTTACCCGGATGAGGTGGCCAAGGCCAAGGGGCTGACCGAAAGCCGTACCCAGGCCCAGCTCTACGACGGGCGCACCGGCGATCCGCTGGAGCGCAAGACCACCATCGGCTACATGCACTACCTGAAGCTGCACCACCTGGTGGACGACAAGATGCACGCGCGCTCCACCGGCCCGTACAGCCTGGTGACGCAGCAGCCGCTGGGCGGCAAGGCGCAGTTTGGTGGCCAGCGCTTCGGCGAGATGGAGGTGTGGGCGCTGGAAGCCTACGGGGCCTCCTACGTGCTGCAGGAGATGCTGACCGTCAAGTCCGACGACGTGCAGGGCCGCACGAAGGTGTACGAAAGCATCGTCAAGGGCGAGCACGCGATCGACGCCGGCATGCCGGAGTCGTTCAACGTGCTGGTCAAGGAAATCCGCTCGCTCGGTATCGACATCGAGCTGGAGCGCAACTGATAGAGCCAACCGAGGACGCAAGCCATGAAATCCTTGCTCGACCTGTTCAAGCAGTTCACGCCCGACGAGCATTTCGATGCCATCAAGATCGGTCTGGCTTCGCCGGAGAAGATCCGGTCCTGGTCGTTTGGCGAAGTCAAAAAGCCCGAGACGATCAACTACCGCACCTTCAAGCCCGAGCGCGACGGCCTGTTCTGCGCCAAGATCTTCGGCCCGATCAAGGACTACGAGTGCCTGTGCGGCAAGTACAAGCGCCTGAAGCACCGCGGCGTCATCTGCGAGAAGTGCGGCGTGGAAGTCACCCAGACCAAGGTGCGCCGCGAACGCATGGGCCACATCGAGCTGGCCGCTCCGTGCGCGCACATCTGGTTCCTGAAGTCGCTGCCCAGCCGCCTGGGCCTGGTGCTGGACATGACGCTGCGCGACATCGAGCGCGTGCTGTACTTCGAGGCCTACGTGGTCATCGACCCGGGCATGACGCCGCTGAAGAAGGGCACCATCATGTCCGAGGACGACTACGACGCCAAGCGGCGTGAGTACGGCGATGAGTTCGTCGCCAAGATGGGCGCCGAGGGCATCAAGGAGCTGCTGCAAAACATCGATCTGGACCTGGAGATCGAGAAGCTGCGCAACGACCTGACCGGCTCGGAGATGAAGGTCAAGAAGAACGCCAAGCGTCTGAAGGTGCTGGAGGCGTTCAAGAAGAGCGGCATCAAGCCGGAGTGGATGATCCTGGAGGTGCTGCCGGTGCTGCCGCCGGATCTGCGCCCGCTGGTGCCGCTCGATGGCGGCCGTTTCGCCACCTCCGACCTCAACGATCTGTACCGCCGCGTCATCAACCGCAACAACCGCCTGAAGCGCCTGCTGGAGCTCAAGGCCCCCGAGATCATCGCGCGCAACGAGAAGCGCATGCTGCAGGAGGCGGTGGACAGTCTGCTGGACAATGGACGGCGCGGCAAGGCGATGACCGGCGCCAACAAGCGCGCGCTCAAGTCGCTGGCCGACATGATCAAGGGCAAGAGCGGCCGCTTCCGCCAGAACCTGCTGGGCAAGCGCGTGGACTATTCGGGCCGCTCGGTCATCGTGGTGGGCCCGACGCTCAAACTCCACCAGTGTGGCCTGCCCAAGCTGATGGCGCTGGAACTGTTCAAGCCGTTCATCTTCGCGCGGCTGGAGCAGATGGGCATCGCCACGACGATCAAGGCGGCCAAGAAGGAAGTCGAGGCCGGCACGCCGGTGGTGTGGGACATCCTGGAAGATGTCATCAAGGAGCACCCGGTGCTGCTCAACCGCGCGCCGACGCTGCACCGTCTGGGCATCCAGGCCTTCGAGCCGGTGCTGATCGAGGGCAAGGCCATCCAGCTGCACCCGCTGGTGTGCGCCGCGTTCAACGCCGACTTCGACGGCGACCAGATGGCCGTGCACGTGCCGCTGTCCATCGAGGCGCAGATGGAAGCGCGCGTGCTGATGCTGTCGTCCAACAACGTGCTGTTCCCGGCCAACGGCGAGCCCTCCATCGTGCCGTCGCAGGACGTGGTGCTGGGGCTGTACTACGCGACCCGCGAGCGCATCAACGGCAAGGGCGAAGGCATGGTGTTTGCCGACGTCGATGAGGTCGAGCGCGCGCTGGCCGCCGGGGCGGTGGAGCTGACCAGCCGCATCAGCGTGCGGCTGACCGAGTGGCTGAAGAACAAGGAGACCGGCGCGCTGGAGCCGGTGACCAAGCTGCGCGACACCACCGTGGGCCGCGCGCTGCTGTCGCGCATCCTGCCCAAGGGGCTGCCGTTCGAGCTGATCGACAAGCCGCTGAAGAAAAAGGAAATCTCCAAGCTCATCAATGCGTCGTTCCGCAAGTGCGGGCTGAAGGAGACGGTGGTCTTTGCCGACCAGCTGATGCAAAACGGCTTCAGGCTGGCGACGCAGGCCGGCATTTCGATCTGCATCGACGACATGCTGGTGCCGGCCGAAAAGCAGGCCATCATCGAGCGCGCCGAAGCCGAGGTCAAGGAAATCGCGCAGCAGTACGCCTCGGGCCTGGTGACCGCGGGCGAGCGCTACAACAAGGTGGTCGACATCTGGGGCAAGGCTGGCGATGAGATCTCCAAGGTGATGATGGAGCACCTGAAGAAGGAGAAGGTCATCGACCGCCATGGCCGTGAGGTCGAGCAGGAGTCGTTCAACTCCATCTACATGATGGCCGACTCCGGCGCGCGCGGCTCGGCGGCGCAGATCCGCCAGCTTGCGGGCATGCGCGGCCTGATGGCCAAGCCCGACGGCTCGATCATCGAGACGCCCATCACGGCCAACTTCCGCGAGGGGCTGAACGTGCTGCAGTACTTCATCTCGAC
The DNA here is from genome assembly GCA_025054905.1 of Tepidimonas sp. GTDB lineage: Bacteria > Pseudomonadota > Gammaproteobacteria > Burkholderiales > Burkholderiaceae_C > Tepidimonas. The sequence goes on along the minus strand of JANWZF010000266.1, from coordinate 8,299 downwards.
GCACGGCGCGCGCAAGGGCCTGGCCGACACGGCGCTGAAGACGGCCAACTCTGGCTACCTGACGCGCCGGCTGGTGGACGTCACGCAGGATCTGGTGGTCACCGAGGAAGACTGCGGCACCGCCAACGGCACGCTGATGCGCGCCATCGTCGAGGGTGGCGAGGTCATCGAAAGCCTGCGCGAGCGTATCCTGGGCCGCACGACGGCCGAGGACATCGTCGATCCGCAGACCCAGCGTGTGCTGGTGGCCGCGGGCCAGATGCTGGACGAGGATGCCGTGGACCTGATCGAGCAGGCTGGCATCGACGAGGTGCGCGTGCGCACCGTGCTGACCTGCGAGACGCGCTACGGCGTGTGTGCGCGCTGCTACGGGCGCGATCTGGGCCGCGGCGGGCTGGTCAACGTCGGCGAGGCCATCGGTGTCATCGCCGCGCAGTCCATCGGTGAGCCGGGCACGCAGCTGACCATGCGCACCTTCCACATCGGCGGCGCGGCCTCGCGCGCGGCGGTGGCCTCCAGCGTGGAGGCCAAGTCCAACGGCGTGGTCGGCTTCAACAGCACGATGCGCTACGTCACCAACGCCAAAGGCGAGCAGGTGGTCATTGCGCGCTCGGGTGAAATCATCATCCATGATGACAACGGCCGCGAGCGCGAGCGCCACAAGGTGCCCTATGGCGCGATCCTGGCGGTCAAGGCCGACCAGCGCATCACCGCCGGCACCGTGCTGGCCAACTGGGATCCGCTGACCCGCCCGATCATCACCGAGTTTGCCGGCGTGGTGAAGTTCGAAAACGTCGAGGAAGGCCTGACCGTGGCCAAGCAGGTCGACGAGGTCACCGGTCTGTCGACGCTGGTGGTCATCGACCCGAAGCGCCGCGGCGCCACCAAGGTGGTGCGTCCGCAGGTCAAACTGATCGACGCCGAGGGCAAGGAGGTCAAGATCCCCGGCACCGACCACGCGGTGACGGTGACCTTCCCGGTGGGCGCGCTGATCCAGGTGCGCGATGGCCAGAGCATCCATCCCGGCGAAGTGCTGGCGCGCATCCCGGTCGAAGGCCAGAAGACGCGCGACATCACCGGCGGTCTGCCGCGTGTGGCCGAGCTGTTCGAGGCCCGCAGTCCGAAGGACAAGGGCATCCTCGCCGAAATCACCGGCACGGTGTCCTTCGGCAAGGAGACCAAGGGCAAGGTGCGCCTGCAGATCACCGACCCCGACGGCAAGGTCTGGGAAGAGCTGGTGCCCAAGGAAAAAAGCATCCTGGTGCACGAAGGCCAGGTGGTCAACAAGGGCGAGCTCATCGTCGATGGCCCGGCCGACCCGCAGGACATCCTGCGGCTGCTGGGCATCGAGGAGTTGGCGCGCTACATCGTCGATGAGGTGCAGGACGTCTACCGTCTGCAGGGCGTGAAGATCAACGACAAGCACATCGAGGTGATCGTGCGCCAGATGTTGCGCCGCGTCGAGGTGGACAACCCCGGCGACAGCCACTACATCGCGGGCGAGCAGGTCGAGCGCTCCGAGATCCTCAACGTCAACGATCAGCTGCGCGCGCAGGGCAAGCAGCCGGCGACCTTCAAGAACCTGCTGCTGGGCATCACCAAGGCCTCGCTGTCGACCGACTCGTTCATCTCGGCTGCGTCGTTCCAGGAGACCACGCGCGTGCTGACCGAGGCGGCCATCATGGGCAAGCGCGACGAACTGCGCGGCCTGAAGGAAAACGTCATCGTCGGACGCCTGATCCCGGCCGGCACCGGCATGGCGTTCCACGAGGCGCGCCGCGCCAAGGAGCGCATGGACGAGGAGGAGCGCCGCGCCATCGCCGAAGCCGATGCGCTGTCGATGGCGGGCAGCGACGGCGACGAGCAGTCCTAAAGCCGAAGCAGCGGTGCCGCGGCCGCTGCAGGCCTTGAGGAAGCGCCCCGGGCAGCCCAGGCCGCCCGGGGCGTTGTCCATTGGGGGACAATGCGGGACATGGAAGCGCCCCCTCTGTCGCACCAGATGGCCGCCGCGGCGCGCTGCATCGCGGGCGTGCATGCGGGCCATTCGCTGACCGAGCTGCTGCCGGCCGTGCCCGCGGGGTTGCGGCCCGGTGTGCAAGCGCTGGTGTTTGACACCCTGCGGCAGGCAGGCACCGCGCGCGAGTTGCTGCGCCACCTGGCCGAGCGCGCGCCCCCGCCGCGCGTGGCGGCGCTGCTGGAGCTGGCCTTGGCCCTGCTCGTGCAGGGCAACGCCTATCCCGAGCACACCGTGGTGGACCAGGCGGTGCAGGCGCTGCCGCTGCTGCGGGCGCCGGCGCTGCGCGGCTTCGTCAACGCCTGCCTGCGGCGCTTCCTGCGCGAGCGCCCGGCCCTGCTCGAGCGCGCCCACGCCCATCCGCAGGGCCGCTGGAACCATCCGGCGTGGTGGGTGCAGCGCGTGCAGAACGACCACCCGCTGCAGTGGGCCGAGCTGCTCGAAGCCGACAACGTTGCCGCCCCCCTGGTGTTGCGCGTCAACCGCCGCCAAATCACCCGTGCCGACTACCTGGCGCAGCTGGTGCTGCAGGGCTTGAGCGCCGAGCCGATCGGCACCGAAGGGCTCGTGCTGCAGCGCGCGGTGCCGGTGCAGCAGCTGCCCGGCTGGGACGCAGGTTGGGTGTCGGTGCAGGATGGGGCGGCGCAGCTGGCCGCACCGTTGCTGCTCGGGGCGGGCTTGCGCCCGGGTGCGCGGGTGCTGGATGCCTGCGCTGCCCCGGGTGGCAAAAGCGCGCACCTGCTGGAGCTGGCCGATCTGGAGCTGTGGGCGCTGGATGCCGACGCGCACCGCGTCGGGCGCATCCACGAGACGCTGCAGCGGCTGCGCCTGCCCGCTGCGGGCAGCGCGGTGCAGGTGCGCCATGCCGATGCGGCCGAGCCAGCCCCATGGTGGGATGGGCGACCGTTTGAGGCGATCCTGCTCGATGCGCCGTGCACGGCCTCAGGCATCGTGCGCCGCCACCCGGATGTGCGCTGGTTGCGCCGGCCGGGCGACGTCGAGCGTCTGGCTGCGCAGCAGGCACGCCTGCTGCGCGCGCTGTGGCCGTTGCTGGCCCCGGGGGGGCGCTTGCTGTATGCCACCTGTTCGGTGTTTCGCGCCGAAGGCGAACAGGTGGTCGCCGCTTTTTTGCGCCAGCACCCACAGGCGCGGCTGGGGCCCAGCCCGGGGCATCTGCTGCCGGGCGGGCGCGCCACCACGCCCGCCGGCGATGCGCTGTTGGCCGCGCACGCAATGGGGGACAATGCGCGCCGTGGCATGGACGGATTCTTCTACGCGCTGCTGCTCAAGGGCTGACGGCGCCGCGGGGCGGCGCCGCGCCTTGCGCTGGGCGGTGGCAGCTGCTTGGGGGGTGTTGGCGGGGGCCGGGCACGGCGCGCCGGCGGGGCGGCCCGCTGGCCCGATCTGGCACGCCGAGGTGCACGAAGAGGGGCTGCTGATCGATGCGCGGGTGCCGCTGGAGCTGCCCACGCCGCTGCACGATGCGCTGCTGCGCGGCGTGGCGCTGACCTTTGTCTGGCAGGCCGAACTGCGTCGGCCACGCTGGTACTGGACCGATCAGGTGCTGCTGAGCGCGCGGCGCACCGTGCGCCTGACGCACCAGCCGCTGACGCAACGTTGGCGTCTGAGCGTGGCCGATGGGGTGGGCGGTGACGAGCACGGTGCCGCCCTGCAACGCGTGCTGGACACGCTGGAGGAGGCGCTGGCGCTGGTGCGCAGCAGCCAGCGCTGGCGCATTCCGCTGGCGCAGCCGCTGCGCGGCGACGAGCAGCTGCTGCTGGCCTTCCAGCTCGACACCGGTCGGCTGCCCCGGCCGCTGCAGTGGTTGCCCGGGCTGGAAGGTGGCAGCACGCTGGCTTGGCGCGCCGTGCTGCCGGCCAGCGCGCTGCGCGACGGCGAGCCGTTGCCGGAGGGGCGCCCATGAGTGCCTCCTCGGCCCAGCGCGACGCCCAGCGCGCCCGGCGCCTGCGCTGGTTCGTGGCCCTGGGCGCGGTGTTCATGTTGGGGGTCGGGCTGGTGCTGTTTTACCTGCTGGCGCTGGCCACCGATCACCGCGGCGTTGCCCCGGAAACCTACGGCCGCCTGCTGCTGCTCAATCTCGGCGTGGCCGCGGTGCTGCTGGCCGTGCTGCTGTGGCTGGCCGCGCGCTTGCTGCTGCGACTGCGCCGGGGTCGTTTCGGCAGCCGGTTGCTGCTGAAACTGGCGGCGATCTTTGCGTTGGTCGGGGTGGCCCCGGGCGGACTGATTTACCTGGTGTCGTATCAGTTTGTCAGCCGCACCATCGAAGCCTGGTTCGACCAGCGCGTGGAAACCGCGCTGCAGGCGGGCCTGGCGCTCGGGCGTACAGCGCTGGACACCGTCAGCGCCGACTGGGCGGCCAAGGCGCGTGGCATGGCGTCCACGCTGGCAGGGGTGGGTGATGGCGCGGCGGCGGTGATGCTGGAAACCTGGCGCGAACAGTTGGGGGCCAGCGATCTGGTGCTCTGGAGCGCCCAGGGGCGGGCACTGGCCAGTGCGGGCGAGTCACGCTACAGCCTGGCCCCGCAGCGTCCTCCCCCTGCCCAGCTGCGCCGCGCTCGCAGCGAGCGAGTCGTCACCTGGATCGAGGGGTTGGACGAACTGGAAACCCTCGGCGAGCCCGCGCGCGTGGCGACCCTGCCTGCCGCGGAGCTGCCGCGGGTGCGGGCGCTGGCCCTGGTGCCGGCCGATTCGGTGCTGGGTTGGGGGGCGGAGCCGCGATTTTTGCAGGTGACCGCCCCGATGCCAGCGGGACTGGTGGCCAATGCGCTGGCTGTGCAGGTGGCCAACCGCGAATACCAGGAGCGGCGCCTGGCGCGCGAAGGGCTGCGCAGCATGTACATCGGCACGCTGACGCTGGCGCTGTTTCTGTCGGTGTTTGGCGCGGTGTTGCTGGCGGTGTTGCTGGGCAACCAGCTGGCGCGTCCGCTGATCGTGCTGGCCGAAGGGATGCGCGATGTGGCGCGCGGCGACCTCGGTCCCAAGGTGGCGCTGCCCGCGCGCGATGAGCTGGCAGGCCTGACGCGCACCTTTGCCGACATGACCCGCGAGCTGGCCGAGGCGCGCCAGGCGGTGCACACCTCGATGCAGCAGGTGGATGCCGCGCGCGCAGGCTTGCAAACCCTGCTGGACAACCTGACGGCCGGGGTCATCGTGCTGACGGCCGATGGGCGGCTGCAGCGCGTCAATCCGGGTGCCGAGCGCATCCTGGGGGTGGCGTTGAGCCCGTACCTCGGTCATCCACTGGCCGAGGTGCCGGGCCTGCAAACCCTGGGGGCGTGGGTGATGGAGCAGTTTGCCCGCTATGCCGGCGAGCAGGACGCCAGCGCCGACGGGGTGCACTGGCAGCAGTCGGTTGACCATCGCCCGCCGGGGGCGCCCGCACAAAGCCAGCCGCGCACGCTGGTGGCGCGCGGCGCGGCCCTGCCCGGCGGGGATTGGCTGTTGGTGCTGGACGACGTCAGCGACCTGGTCTCGGCCCAGCGTGCCCAGGCTTGGGGCGAGGTGGCGCGGCGGCTGGCGCACGAGATCAAAAATCCGCTGACGCCGATCCAGTTGTCGGCCGAGCGGCTGGCGCACAAGTTGGGCGCGCGCCTGCCGGCAGCGGATGCGGCCATGCTGGACAAGGCCGTGCGCACCATCGTCGACCAGGTGGAGGCGATGAAGCGGCTGGTCAACGAATTCCGCGACTACGCGCGCCTGCCGGCGGCCCAGCTTGCGCCGCTGGACTTGAATGCCCTGTTGCGCGAGATCGTCGCGCTGCACGAATCCGGCCCGCTGCCCGTGCGGCTGGAGTTGGACGAGCGCTGCCCGCCGGTGCTGGCCGATGCGCAGCAAGTGCGCCAGGTCGTGCACAACCTTGTCCTCAACGCCCAGGATGCAATGGCTGCAGCAGGAGGCGCCGGGACGGTGACGCTGCGTACCCAGCCCTCGCGCAGCGGTCAATGGGTGCGGCTGCACGTGCTGGATGAGGGGCCGGGCTTTGCCGAAGCGATCTTGCAGCGTGCTTTTGAGCCTTACGTCACCACCAAGCCCAAGGGCACCGGGCTGGGCTTGGCGGTGGTCAAGAAGATCATGGACGAGCACGGCGGACGCATCGAGCTGGCCAACCTCCGCGTCGGTGAGCGTACCGTCGGCGCCCAAGTGTCGCTATCATTCAGGGTTGCAAATTCGCAACAGGGGGCCCTCGCCCACGGGTGACAGGAGACGATGGCAAACATACTGGTGGTCGACGACGAGCTCGGCATCCGCGAGCTGTTGTTCGAAATCCTCAACGACGAAGGACACAGCGTCGAGCTGGCCGAAAACGCCGCGCAGGCGCGCCAGCACCGGCAACGCTACCGCCCTGACCTCGTGCTCCTGGACATCTGGATGCCCGACACCGACGGCGTCACGCTGCTGAAGGAGTGGGCGGCCACCGGCCAGCTGACCATGCCGGTGATCATGATGAGCGGCCACGCCACCATCGACACGGCGGTGGAGGCCACCCGCATCGGGGCGATGGCCTTCCTCGAAAAACCGATCACGCTGCAAAAGCTCTTGCAGGCGGTGGACAAAGGGCTGGCGCGCGCGCCGCTGCGCGTGGTGCCGCCCGCTCAGCCCGAGGCGTCCCCGGCCGCCGAGCCGCCGGCGCCTCCAGGTGCCCCGCGTCATGACGAGCCGACGGCCGCCGCGGGCGCGCCGGCAGGCGCGCTTGTGTTGCCCCTGCCCGGCAACGGGACGCTGACGCTGGATCTGGATGCGCCGTTGCGCGAGGCGCGCGACGCGTTCGAGAAGGCGTATTTCGAATTCCATCTGGCCAAGGAGCAAGGCTCCATGACCCGCGTGGCCGAAAAGAGCGGTCTGGAACGCACCCACCTGTACCGCAAGCTCAAGCAGCTGGGGGTGGACCTGTCGCGCGCCAAGCGGCTGGCGTGAACTTGGCGGCCTGTAGGGCTTCCAGGGATCCCTGCCGAGGGCATGGTATACTGCAGGCTTTCCCGGCCAAGTAGCTCAGTTGGTAGAGCAGCGGACTGAAAATCCGCGTGTCGGTGGTTCGATTCCGCCCTTGGCCACCACCCTTCAACGCCCAACCGCTATCGGTTGGGCGTTTTGCTTTGGGCGTTGCGCGAAGCCACGCGGGGTTCATTGCCGTTTTGCGTGTGCCACGCCGCGGTGCCATGAGGCAATGAAGTCGCCCGGTTCGACTCTCTTTCGCTCCCCGTTCTCTCAAAACCGGCGCCAACTTCTTCGACGGAGCACACGCAGGCGGCCTTTTCCGTCAACGGCTTGTACGTGCGTTATGGCTATCGGTTGTCCGGTGGATCTGGAACAGCACTAAATAGACGGGAATGGCCCCAGAGTCCCCCCGAACTCGTAGAAGAACGTTTGGGTTGCGGTCTGGGCGTGCGCCTCGTGGTGGCGAGGTGGTGCAAGGCCGCAAGGCTCGTTACGCCTTGGGCTGCTTTGCTTCCTCGGGAAGGTGGGGCGGCGTGGTCACGATGGAGTGGGCTGGCCAAACGCGTGGACAGAATAGTTCGGCGTCTTTGCCAGTCGGCGCAGGCTTTGCCGCCTTACGGCCGTGCGAATGTGATGCGCACGTTACCCGCGCCGAGCGCTTGGGCCAGCCCGTGCGGCTGCTCGATGCGCCCGATGCGGGTGTAGCGGTAGGGCGACTGGAAGGTCTCGTAGAACACCACCAAGGTGTCCTCGCCCCACAGCATCACGTCGCCGGCGTGGATGGTGCCTGGCTGCACGATGGTGGTGGGCAAGGGCCGAGGCAGCCTCACCATCTTTTCGTTGCGGTTGAGATCGCTCATCTCGAAGCTGGCCGGCAGCATGTGGGCAAAGGCCCTGGCTGCTTCCGTGTCGGCCAGGACGACCACGAATGCGTGCGGGCCGACGGTCATCACGATGCGCTTGTCGATGCTGACAGAGGGGCTCTGTGGCTGCGCCGCCAAGGTAGCCGGTCCTAGCCCCCAAGCCAACGCAGCGCTTGCCGTCCCGTGCATCAGCGCGCGCCGGCCGGGGTTCATGCGGCCTCCGCCAGGTGTTGTCTGAAGAAGTCCGCCATGGCGTCGAAGGGAATTTTGTCCATGCGGTCGTACAGGTCGACGTGGTTGGCGCCCGGGATGATCATCAGCTGCTTGGGCTGCGCTGCTGCGGCATAGGCGGTCTCGCTGAAGTAGCGCGAGTGGGCGCGTTCGCCGTGGATGAGCAGGATGGGGCGCGGCGCGATCTCCTGGATGTAGGTCAGGATGGGGAAGTTCATGAACGGCAAGGCCGTGG
>JANWZF010000094.1 GCA_025054905.1 Tepidimonas sp. | reverse complement strand
GCGGCCCTGTCGGCTCTGCCGTGGCGCCAGCGCAGCGCCCAGGTCTGGCCGGCGGTGCGGCAGGCGCTCGATGCGCTGCGCGCGCGGTACGACCTGATCCTGATGGAGGGGGCCGGCTCGCCCGCCGAAATCAACCTGCAGGACACCGACCTGGTCAACCTCGCGGTGGTGCGTCACGCGCAGGCCAAGGCCCTGTTGGTGACCGACATCGATCGCGGCGGCGCGTTCGCGCACCTGTACGGGACCTGGGCGCTGCTGCCGCCCGATCTGCGGTCCCGGCTGCGCGGCTTCGTGCTCAACAAATTCCGCGGCGATGCGGCGCTGTTGGAGCCAGCCCCCCAGCAGCTGCAGGCCCTCACCGGTGTGCCGGTGGTGGCCACGCTGCCGATGCGTTGGCAGCATGGCCTGCCCGAGGAGGATGGGGTGTTCGACGACCGCAGCCAGGCGGGTCAGGGGCCGCTGCGCCTGACCGTGGCCATCGTCGCATATCCGCGCATCAGCAACCTGGATGAATTCCAACCCCTGAAGCACTGCCCGGGCGTGCGGCTGATCTGGGCGCGCACGCCCGCCGATTGCGCCGGTGCGGACTGGATCATCCTGCCCGGCTCCAAAGCGACGGCGGCCGACTTGGCTTGGTTGCGCAAGCAGGGGCTGGATGCGGCGATCGCCGCACATGCCGCCCGCGGTGGGGCGGTGCTGGGCATCTGCGGTGGCCTGCAGATGCTGGGCGAAGCGTTGATCGACCCTCACGGCATCGATGGCAACGCCGCGGGCCTGGGGCTGCTGCCGCTGGTGACGGAGTTTGAGCCCACCAAAACCGTGCGCCGTACCCGCTGCACGCTGGGATCGCTGGCGGGCCCGTGGGCGGCGCTCAGCGGCCTGACGGTGCAGGGCTACGAAATCCACCACGGCCGCACCGTGCCCCACCCCTCGATGGTGCAGCGCGGCGCGCGTGTGGGCGAGGTGCTGCCCGGGCTGGCTTGGCACAACGCCTCGGGCAACGTGCTGGGCCTGTACCTGCATGGTCTGTTTGAAGATGGTGCCGTGCTGCGCGCGCTGCTTGGGGCGCCGGCGCGCGCGCTGGAGGCGGTTTTCGACGGGCTGGCCGATCTGATCGACGCGCACTTTGCGCCCGGCTTTCTGGCCGCGCTGACACAACCCTGACCTGGTCCCCCGTCCCTGAACGAACTCGCGTAGGAGGAACGTACCGATGAGCCTGACCCCTGACGACCTGCCCACCGTGGCCGATCTGCACGATCCCGTGCTGGCCGCGCGCCTACAAGCGCTGCTGGACGACAAGACCAAGCCGCTCGGGGCGCTGGGCCGTCTGGAGGCCTTGGCGCAGCGTCTGGGTCTCATTCTGGGGACCGAGGCGCCGCAGTTGGTGCAGCCGCAGCTCGTGGTGTTTGCCGCCGACCACGGGCTGGCCGCGCACGGGGTGTCGGCCTACCCGAGCGACGTGACGTGGCAGATGGTGGAAAATTTTCTGGCTGGCGGTGCGGCGGTCAGCGTGCTGGCACGCCAGCACGGCCTGGCCTTGACCGTGGTCGACTGTGGCGTGCGCCATGCCTTTGCGCCGCGCCCGGCCCTGGTGGACGCCAAGGTGGCCTGGGGCACGGCGGATGCGTTGCAGCAGCCGGCCATGACCGCCGAGCAATGCGCCCAGGCCGTGGCCCAGGGGATCGCGCTGCTGCGCCGCTTGCCCGGCAACGTGCTGCTGCTGGGCGAGATGGGCATCGGCAACACCTCGGCGGCCAGCCTGCTGATGAGCCGTCTGACCGGACTCCCCATCGAGGACTGCACCGGCGCCGGCACCGGACTGGATGCGGCGGGGGTGCAGCGCAAGATCGAAGTGCTGCGCGCGGTGCTGCAACGCCACGCCCAGGCCCGCGAGCCGCTGCAGGCGCTGGCTGCCCTGGGGGGGCTGGAGATCGCCACCATGGTGGGGGCCGTGCTGGCGGCGGCCGAGCAGCGTCGCGTCATCGTCGTCGATGGCTTCATCACCACGGCGGCGGTGCTGGTGGCGGCGCGGCTGCGCCCGCACGTGCTGCAGCGCTGCGTGTTTGCGCACCGCTCCGGCGAGCGGGGCCACGCGCTGCTGCTGGCGCACCTGAAGGCCGAGCCGCTGCTGGACCTCGGACTGCGGCTGGGTGAAGGCTCCGGCGCGGCGCTGGCCTGGCCGCTGTTGGTGTCGGCGTGTGCCATCCTGCGCGAAATGGCCAGCTTCGGCAGCGCAGGGGTGGCGCGGCGGCTCGAGGAGGCCGCGGCCGTCGAGGCCGACCGCCGGGATCCAGCCGACGCGGTGCAGACGCCCCGGCCCTGAACCCGCCGTCGGGTCGAAGGTACCCCGCGATGGGCTACGCGGCGAGCATGGGAGGCGTGGCCGCTGGCTGGCGGCGGCCCCCGACCCGTGGCCGATCGACCCGGCGGAATGCCGCCGGCGCCGCAACGACCGACCACACCGAAGACGAAAGGAGCGTGCCGGATGCTGAGCGCCGTGCGCCACTTTTTGTTGGCCTTGCAGTTTTTTACGCGCGTTCCGATCACCGGACGGCTGGCGCAATGGGTGGGTTTTTCGCCAGCGATGTTGCGTGCCAGCGCGGCGTACTTTCCGCTGGTGGGGGCGCTGGTCGGGGCGGTGGGGGCGGGGGTGCTGCTGGCGGCGCTGGCGTGGCTGCCGGCGCAACCGGCGGCGGCCTGGGTGGCGGCCGCGCTGGTGCTGGCGGTCACCGCCTGGCTGACCGGGGCCTTTCACGAAGACGGCTGGGCCGATACCTGCGACGCCCTCGGCGGGGCGGTGCCGCCTGAGCGTGCCCTGGCGATCATGAAGGATTCGCGCATCGGCAGCTACGGCGCGCTGGCGCTGGTGCTGATGGTGGTGTTGCAGACCGGTCTGCTGGCGTTGCTGGTGCAGGCGGCCGGCGGGCAGGCCGCCGCAGCGGTGCTGGGGGTGGCGCACGTGCTGTCGCGCTACGCCCCCCTGTGGGTGATGCGCACCTTGCCTTATGTGGGGCAGGCCGATGGCCGCAAGGCCAAACCGCTGGCCGATGCCATCGATGGGCGTGCGCTGGCCTGGGCCAGCATGCAGACGGCTGGGATGGTGCTGCTGGTGGTGGTCGGGGTCCCACTGGACGGCACGGTGTGGGTCGCCGCGGTGGGGGCCGCCGCGTGGGCCGGCTGGCGCATGCGGGCCTGGCTGGCGCGGCGGCTGCAGGGTTTCACGGGCGATACGCTCGGGGCCACGCAGCAGGTCGTGTTGGCGGCGTGTCTGCTGGGGGCCGCGCTGGGGCTGCAGGGGGGCTAGGGCTTTGCGGCTGTGGCTGGTGCGCCATGCGGCCCCGTGCGTGCTGCCGGGCTGCTGTTACGGTCGGCTCGATGTGCCTGCCGACGCGCATGCCAACGACCACGCGGCGGCCGCGTTGCGGGCCGCGTTGCCGGCGCGCTGGGCTGGCTGGCACTCGTCGCGGCAGCGCGCCGCGCAGCTGGGGCAAGCCCTGGGCGATCCGCCCGCCGGGCCGTGGCGTATCGATGCGCGCCTGGACGAACTGGACTTTGGGGACTGGGAAGGGCGCGCGTGGGACTCGATCGGGCGCGCCGCGCTGCAGGCCTGGGTGGACGACTTTGCCCACCACCGCCCCGGCGGGGGCGAATCGGTGGCAGCGTTGTTGCAGCGCGTGCTGGCGGCGCTGCAGGAGGCCGCCCGGCTGCATCCGGCAGGCGACGTGGTTTGGATCACCCACGCGGGTGTGATCCGGGCCGTGGACTGGCTGAGCCGCCAGGGCGGGGTCCTGAGGCTGCCGGCTGCACGGGATTGGCCTCTGCAGGCTCCCGGTTGGGGGCAGTGGGCCGTGCGCTTATGGCCACCCGAGCCGACGGCGTGCACGCGCTGAGCTCGCGACCTCAGTGTTTTCCCTAGGTTGGATCTTGAAACTCCGTTTCATTCAGCGGGCTGTAAGGGTGCCGCCGGATAGTGCGCGGCGACGCATCGCCACCGGTGATGCGGGTAGGGCGGCCCAGGCCGCCGATTCGCACCAACCATCCGAGGAGCATCCATGTCCCTGAACGACAACGCGCGGGCCTACTGGTCCGCGACGCTGGGGCTGTTGGCCCAAGTGCTGGTCATCTGGTTCCTGGTGTCGTATGGCGCCGGCATCCTGTTCGCCGACGCGCTCAACACCATCAAGCTGGGCGGCTATCCGCTCGGGTTCTGGTTTGCCCAGCAGGGCTCGATCTACGTGTTCATCGCGCTGATCTTCTGGTACGCCGCGCAGATGCGCAAGATCGACGCCAAGTTCGGCATGGCCGAAGACTGAAGCCGAGGACCACGACATGAGTCTGCAACTCTGGACCTACCTGGTCGTGGGCGCCACGTTTGCGCTCTACATCGGTATTGCGATCTGGTCGCGCGCCGGCAGCACCTCGGACTTCTACGTCGCCGGCGGCGGCGTGCATCCGATCACCAACGGCATGGCCACCGCGGCCGACTGGATGAGCGCGGCGTCGTTCATCTCGATGGCCGGCCTGATCTCCAACATGGGCTATGGCGGCGCGGTGTTCCTGATGGGCTGGACGGGCGGCTACGTGCTGCTGGCCTGCCTGCTGGCCCCTTACCTGCGCAAGTTTGGCAAGTTCACGGTGCCCGAGTTCATCGGTGACCGCTACTACTCCCAGACCGCGCGCAACGTCGGTGTGATCTGCCTGCTGGTGGCCTCCATCACCTACATCATCGGCCAGATGACCGGTGTGGGCGTGACGTTCTCGCGTTTCCTCGGGGTGTCCAGCGACACCGGCATCTACATCGGGCAGGCGATCGTGTTCGCCTACGCGGTGTTCGGTGGCATGAAGGGCATCACCTACACCCAGGTCGCGCAGTACATCGTGCTGATCCTGGCCTATCTGGTGCCGGCCTTCTTCATTTCGCTGGCGCTGACCGGCAACGTGCTGCCGCAGCTGGGGCTGGGGGCCAACCTGTCGGGCACGGATGTGGCGCTGCTGGACAAGCTCAACCAGGTGATGATCGACCTGGGCTTTGGCGAATACACCTCGCAGGTGGCGGGTAGCAAGCTGAACATGTTCTTCTACACCGTCTCGCTGATGATCGGCACGGCGGGCCTGCCGCATGTGATCGTGCGCTTCTTCACGGTGCCCAAGGTGGCCGATGCACGCGCCTCGGCGGGCTGGGCGCTGGTGTTCATCGCGCTGCTGTACACCACCGCGCCGGCGGTGGGCGCGATGGCGCGCCTGAACCTGGTCGGCACGGTCAACACCGCGGTGGGGGTCGAGCCCGACCCGGCCGGCGGCGTGCGCATCAACGCCGACAAGGTCAAGGCCAACGCCGACCGGATGAGCCCCGAGGCCTCGCTGCCTTACGAGCAGCGTCCCGATTGGTTCAAGCGGTGGGAGAAGACCGGCCTGCTGAAGTTCGAGGACAAGAACGGCGACGGCCGCATCCAGTTCTACAACGACAAGACCAAGAACGAAGCGGTCAAGGCCAAGGCCGAAGCCGCCGGATTCAAGGGCAACGAGCTGACCGTCAACGCCGACATCATCGTGCTGGCCAACCCCGAAATCGCGCTGCTGCCCAACTGGGTGATCGCGCTGGTGGCTGCCGGGGGCCTGGCGGCGGCGCTGTCCACCGCGGCGGGGCTGCTGATGGCCATTGCCTCGGCGATCTCGCACGACCTGATCAAGGGCGCCATCAACCCCAACATCAGTGAAAAAAGCGAGCTGCTGGCCGGCAAGATCGCGATGGTGTTTGCCATCATCGTGTCGGGTTACCTGGGTCTGAACCCGCCAGGGTTTGCCGCCGGTACGGTGGCGCTGGCCTTCGGGATTGCCGCCTCGACGATCTTCCCGGCGCTGATGATGGGCATCTTCAGCAAGAAGGTGACTGGCAGCGGTGCGGTGGCCGGCATGCTGGCTGGCCTGTTCGTGACGCTGTTCTATGTGTTCGCGCACAAGGGCATCTTCTTTGTCAAGGGTACCGAATACCTGGACCTGATCGGCGGGGCCAACAGCTTCTTCGGCATCACGCCGGAAGCCTTCGGTACCGTCGGCGCCATCGTCAACTTCGTGGTGGCGTTTGCGGTCAGCGCGGTGTCCAAGCCGGTGCCGGCGCACATCCAGGAGCTGGTCGAGTCGGTGCGTGTGCCCAAGGGCGCGGGCGCTGCGGTCGGCCATTGATCCCGGCTTTCTGACACTCCGGGGCCCTGCCGGCTGTGGCGCCGGCGGGGCTTTTTGTCGTCGGCGTAGGAAACGCAATGGTGACCGTTTATCCCATCAAGATTTTGTTTTTTCTGGTGCTGTTTCCCGTGGCATTCTTCTGGTTGCGGCGGGCTTGGCGCATTGGCGTGCGGCGTGATTTTTCCGAGGTGGCTCTGCGCAAAGGTGAGCCACCGCCGGATGCGGCGCGTTGGGCACCGTACGAGCTGGCGCTCAACCTGGTGGCCGGTGGGGTGCTGGTCGGAGTGATTGTCTCGGTGCTGATGGGCTGGCTGGCCTATCAGGACTGGGTGGCCATCGCGGGGTCGACGCTGTGGATGAAGATCTTCCTGTC